>QHSB01000091.1 GCA_003220335.1 Candidatus Rokuibacteriota bacterium | reverse complement strand
GGACTTCGCGGCCTGCGTGGAGTGCGGCCGCTGCCAGGCCGCGTGTCCCGCGTACCTGGCGGGCACCGCGCTCTCGCCCAAGCGGATCATCGTCAAGCTCAAGCGCCACCTGTACGGCGAGGCGCCCGGCCCGATCCACGGCGAGCTGATCAAGGCCGACGAGCTGTGGGCGTGCACCACGTGCATGGCGTGCGTGGAGGAGTGCCCGGCCTTCATCGACATCGTCGACACGATCATCGACCTGCGGCGCTACCTCACGCTGTCGGAGGGCACCCTGCCCTCCACCGCGCCGCAGTCGCTGCAGAACATGCAGCGCGCCGGCAACCCGTGGGGACTGCCGCCCGGCGAGCGCCTCGCGTGGGCCCACGGCCTCGACGTGCCCATCATGGAGCCGGGCAAGGAGGTCGAGTACCTCTACTGGGTCGGCTGCTCGGCCTCGTACGACAAGCGCAACCAGGCCATCGCGCGCTCGGTGGTGGCCATCCTCAAGAAGGCCGGCGTGTCCTTCGGCGTGATGCAGGAGGAGCGGTGCCACGGCGAGGTCGCGCGGCGGCTGGGCGAGGAGTACCTCTACCAGACGGTGACCACCGAGAACGTCGAGCACATCAACCGGTACAAGTTCAAGAAGGTCATCACGCACTGCCCGCACTGCTTCAACACCATCAAGAACGAGTTCCCGCAGTTCGGCGGCACCTACGAGGTGCTGCACCACTCCCAGGTGATCGACGACCTCGTGCAGCATGGCCGCATCAAGCCGATCAAGCCCGTCAACGGCACCGTCGTCTTCCACGACTCGTGCTACCTCGGCCGCTACAACGGCATCATGGACGCGCCGCGCCGCGCGGCGGCCGCCGTGCCCGGGCTCTCCGTGGTCGACCCGCCGAACGCCCGCGAGCGCGGGCTCTGCTGCGGCGGCGGCGGCGGTCACATGTGGATGGAGGTGAAGTCCGAGAAACGCGTCAACATCATCCGCACCGAGGAGCTGCTGGCCACCGGCGCCGCCACCGTGGCCACCGCGTGCCCCTTCTGTCTGGCCATGCTCGATCTCGGCCGCAAGGTCGCCGGCGCGGAGGAGCGGTTGGCCGTCAAGGATGTGAGCGAGCTGATCGCCGAAAGTCTGGAGTGAGATCCTTGTTGCGCGCGCTGCCGGACGTCGTCCGGCTCATCACGCGCCTCGCCACGGACCCGGTGCTGCCGCGCTCGGCGAAGATCGCGCTGGCCGCCGCCGCCGTGTACCTCCTGTCGCCGATCGACCTCATCCCCGACTTCGTGCCGTTCGTCGGCTATCTCGACGACGCGCTGCTGGCGGCCGTGGTGCTCGACGGCCTGCTCAACTGGGTGGATCGCGCGGTCGTGCTGCGCTACTGGCCGGGCACGCCGGAGTCGCTCGACAAGCTGGCGCGCGTGGCGCGTCTGCTGGCCATCTGGGTGCCGCGGCGGATCAAGGCGCGCATCTTCGCCGCGCGCTGAGGTACGTCCTCGGTCTTGCCCGGGGCGAGCGTCGGGGGATCGAGGCGCGCCACGGCTTTGGCCGGGGCGCGCCGAGCGTCGGGGGAACGAGGCGGGCCACGGCTTTGGCCGGGGCGCGCCGAGCGTCGGGGGATCGAGGCGCGCCACGGCTTTTGCCGGGGCGCGACGAGCGTCGGGGGGTATGGGGGGCCATTTCGGGGCCCCCCATCTTGGTAGTGCGTACACTGGCGGGATGAAGCTTCGGAATCACATTCTCCTGCTGGTGGTCGCGACGGTGGTCCCCATGACCCTGTTCGCGGCGGCGCTGATCTTCTACAACGCGCGGCTCCAGCAGCAGGCCGCCGAGCGCGGGATGCGCGACACCGTGCGCGCGCTGGCGCTGGCGCTCGACCGCGAGATCCATGACATCACCACCGGCGTGCAGACGCTCGCCGCCTCGCGCCACCTCGACGACCCGCCTGACCTGCGCCGCTTCTACGAGGAGGCGGTGAGCGTCTCCAGGAGCTTCGGCGGGTGGGCGGTGCTGTCGGATCCTTCCGGGCGGCAATTGTTCAACACCCTCCGGCCGTTCGGCGAGGAGCTCCCGCTGCCGTCCACGAAGAGCCTCGAGATGATGCGGGCGGTGGCGGTCCGGCGCCGGCCGTTCGTGTCCAACCTGGTCGTTGGCACCGTGACTCGCCGGCCGGCCGTGACCGTCGCCGTTCCGGTCATTCGCGGCGCCCACGTGCGCTACGTCCTCGATTTTCCGTTCGAGCCCGCGGCGTTCGCGCGGCTCCTGAAGGAGGCCGCGCTGTCGCCCGCCTGGATCGCCACCATCGCCGATCGCGACGGCGTCGTCGTGGCCTGGGTGCCCGACACGAGCAATTTCATCGGGCGGCGGCTGCCGGGACACTGGCTCGAGAGCCTCGCGGGGCGCTCGCTCCTTGCGCTGTCCGCCGGCGGAGCCATGCTGCTGGCTGTCGCGTCCCTCCTCGCCTACGTCCTCAGCAACCGCATCACCGCGCCCATCGTCGCGCTCGCCGAGTCGCTGAAGCGATCGTCGGATCTGACGCCGACCCCGGCGTCCGCCTCCGCGGTGGAGGAGATCGAGGAGCTGCGACGCGCCCTCGAGGAGGCGACGCGCCACCGGATCGCCGGCGAGGCGCTGCGGGAGGCGGACCGGCGGAAGGACGAGTTCCTCGCGATGGTCTCGCACGAGCTTCGCAACCCCCTCAACGCGATGCTCGGCTGGCTGCGGCTGCTGCGGGGTGGGACGCTGGACGCGCCGGCGACCCGGCGCGGCCTCGACGTCATCGAGCGCAGCGTGCACCAGCAGGGCCGGCTGATCAGCGACCTGCTGGACGTCAGCCGCATCGTGGCCGGCAAGCTCACCCTGAAGATGGAGCCCGTCGATCTGCCCGCGCTGGTGGGCGGCGTCGTCGAGTCGTCGCGGCCTACCTTCGACGCCAAGTCGGTCACGCTCACGTCGTCGGTGGCCGCCGACGCCGGCACCGTGCGGGGCGACTCGGAGCGCCTGCGGCAGGTGGTCGAGAACTTGTTGTCCAACGCGCTGAAGTTCACGCCGGAGGGCGGGATCGTGAGCATCGTGCTGGCGCGCGCCGAGCCGGATATAGCCCGGCTCAGCGTGACCGATACGGGCGCCGGCATCGCCCCCGACTTCCTGCCGCACGTCTTCGAGCGGTTTCGGCAAGCCGAGGGCGCGTCCGCGCGGTCGCAGCCCGGCCTCGGGCTGGGGCTGGCCATCGTTCGCTTCGTCGTGGAGGCACTCGGCGGCAGCGTTCGTGTCCAGAGCGCCGGGCTCGGCAAGGGCGCGACCTTCACCGTCGATCTGCCGGTCGTGGGGGGCGTCGTCGGCGGTCACTCTCCGCGGCTCCTGGACGGCGTCAGCGTCCTCATCGCCGACGCCGACGCCGACACGCGCGAGGTGCTGGCGGCGATCGTCGCGCAGCACGGCGGCGTGCCCACGACGGTCAACGGCGCCCGCGAGGCGTTGGCCACCATCGCGGGCCGACGTCCTGACGTGCTCGTGTGCGACATCGCGATGCAGGGCGGCAACGGCGTCGCACTGATCCGTGAGCTGCGCTCGCGGCCGGCGACGGAGGGCGGGACGACGCCGGCGCTCGCGGTGAGCGCCGACGTCCAGGTGGACGATACCGAGACGCTGCTCGCCGCGGGCTTCCAGGCGCACCTGGCCAAGCCCGTGGAGCCTGCGGAGCTCGTGCGCGCGATCGCGCGACTAGCCGGCGCTAGTTCGTCGCGTAGCCAACCTCGGTGACGCTCCAGTGACTCTCGGGAGACGTCGCCGGCTCGGGCTGCTCGAAGATCTCACGCGGGAGCGGCACGCCGAGGTGCCGGGTGTAGAGGCGAGCGGTCACGTCACGCAGGCTATGGCCGCGCTGGGCCTCCACGTCGGGCTCGATGACGACGCGAAGATTCCAGCACCATATCGATGCCAGCGTCTCCAGAGCATCCTCGCGCTTTTCGATCGCGCCGAGCAGATCCTTGGCCATGGCGGCGACCCAGCCGTCGAGCTGCGAGCGCCCGAGCGGGCCGACGGTCTTCAGCTCTTCGGGCGTGAATCCCGATCGCGGCGCCTTTCCCGCGAGAATGCTCTGGACCTGAAACCCCGTCTCCGCCAGGACGACGACGCCCAGCGGCACCGGCCGCTGAGGGGTTCTCAGATCGAGCTGGTACTCGACGCGCGCCCATCGCATTTTCCTGATCGACATGTCCGCGAGCCATCCTTTCGTTGCCAACATTGAAGGGCCGGCGCCGGCTCAGCGCCGATGAACACGGAAGCTGCTACGCAAAGTCTGCGCCACACCGGCGACGCCCGAATGCCGCGGAAATTAGATGCGAAGGCGTGGCGTCGACGTCGGCGTGCTGACGCGCGCGTGTCGCCCTGACATCGCCATCGCACCTGTGTTGCGATGGTCGAGAGCGATAGACTCGCGGGGCGGGGATACCGTGTTGCGTCAGTCCGCAGGCGGAGCGCGCGGCCCGCTCGTGCGTTTCACGTTCCTGGTCATGTCACTGCGCACCGTACGCGACACGGCGCACGCTCACGAGGTCGATGACCGATGACGCGTCGGGAATTCATTCGCGTGCTCGCGGCGGCCACGGTTGCCGGCTTCGTGCTCGACCGGCGCGCCGCCGGAGCCGACGCGCTGTATGACCCGCCGAAGTTCGGCAACGTCAGCCTGCTGCATTTCACCGACTGTCACGCGCAGCTGCGCCCCGTCTACTTCCGCGAGCCGAGCGTGAACCTGGGCGTCGGCGCCACGGCAAACCGGCCGCCGCACCTGGTGGGCGAGCGCCTGCTGCGCTACTTCGGCATCGCGTCGGGCACGCGCGAGGCTCACGCGCTGACGCATCTCGACTTCGCGCGGGCGGCCGCCGTCTACGGGCGCGTCGGCGGCTTCGCGCATCTCGCGACGCTCGTGAAGCGCCTGCGGGCCGGCCGGCCGGGTGCGCTGCTGCTGGATGCGGGTGACACGTGGCAGGGCTCGGCGACGGCGCTGTGGACGCGCGGCCAGGACATGGTCGACGCGGCCCGCGCCCTGGGCGTGGACGTGATGACCGGCCACTGGGAATTCACGCACGGCGCCGCGCGCGTGCGGGAGATCGTCGAGGGCGACCTCAAGGGCCGGGTCGACTTCGTTGCCCACAACGTCAAGACGCTGGACTTCGGCGATCCCGTGTTTCCGCCCTACGCGCTGCGCGAGGTCAACGGCGTGGCGGTGGCGGTGATCGGGCAGGCGTATCCCTACACGCCGATCGCGAATCCACGGTACCTCGTGCCGGAGTGGACGTTCGGGATCCAGGAGGAGCACCTGCAGAAGACGATCGACGACGCGCGGCGCCGCGGCGCGCGCGCGGTCGTGCTGCTCTCGCACAACGGCACGGACGTCGACCTGAAGCTCGCCGGCCGTGTGCGCGGCCTGGACGCCATCCTCGGCGGCCATACGCACGACGGGCTGCCGCGCCCGATCGTCGTGAAGCGCGGCGGCTCCTCCACGCTCGTGACCAACGCCGGCTCGAGCGGCAAGTTCCTCGCGGTGCTCGATCTCGACGTCCGCCGCGGCGGCGTCGCGGGCGTTCGCTATCGGCTGCTGCCGGTGTTCGCCGATCTCCTGGCGGCCGATGCGGAGATGGACGCGCTCATCGCGCGGCTCCGCGCGCCGTGGGAGGCGCGACTGGCGGAGCCGCTCGCCGTCACCGAGGGCCTGCTCTACCGCCGGGGCAACTTCAACGGCCCGTGGGACGAGGTGCTGCTGGACGCGCTCATGACGGTGAAGGGGGCGCAGATCGCGCTGTCGCCGGGCTTCCGCTGGGGCGGCACGCTGCTGCCCGGGCAGACGATCACCATGGACGACGTGATGAGCCAGACGGCGCTCACGTACCCGCAGACGACGCTGACCGACATGACGGGCGAGGCATTGAAGACGCTGCTCGAGGACGTCTGTGACAACCTCTTCAACCCTGACCCGTATTACCAGCAAGGCGGCGACATGGTGCGGGTGGGCGGCCTGACCTACGCGTGCGATCCGTCGGCGCGCGCCGGCCACCGCATCTCGGATCTGCGGCTCGGCGGCAGGCCGCTGGACGCGAGCCGGAGGTATCGCGTCGCGGGCTGGGCGCCCGTTTCCCAGGAGGCGCACGCGGCCGGTGGTGAGCCGATCTGGGACGTCGTCGCGCGCTACCTGCGCGATCGCAAGCAGCTGCCGCCGCTGCGGCCCAATGTCCCGGCCCTTCGCGGCATCGCCGGCAATGGCGGGCTCGCCTCTTGATCGCGTTGCGGCACCGTGCTTGCAGGCCTCGTCCAGCGTGTACGTGCGTTTCCTCGCGCTGGTCGTACTCGCCATGACGGCCTCAGGCTGCGCGGCGCTCGCGCTGCCGGCGATCGGGACGAGCGTGATGGGCAACGCGGCGGGGGGCGCGGCGAAGGCCGGCGTCGAGCGCACGATGAGCGGCGCCATGTATCGTACCTTCAGCGCGCCGTTGGCCGACGTGCGCGACGCCGTGCGGCAGTCGTTCCGCGATCGCGAGATCCAGATCAGCGAGGACGACCTGTTGATCGGCGGCGGCGCGAAAATCAAGGGCGAGGCGCTGCACCGCCATATCACGGTGCGCCTGGAGCCCGTCACACCCGCGCTGACGCGGCTCAAGCTGGTGGTGAGGCACGGACTCTTCGGCCGCGACCCCGCGACGTCCTCCGAGCTCATCGAGCAGACGGTCCGCGCCCTCGAGGAGATCAGGCCCGACGCCGCCGCTTTTCCACGAGCTCCTTGACGAGGGCGGCCAGCGCCGCCGGCTCCACGGGCTTGGTCACGTAGGCGTCATACCCGGCGCCGAGGGCGCGCTCACGGTCCTCCCGCCGCGCGTGGGCCGTCAGCGCGATCGTCACCAGGCCACCCGCCATGCCGCGGCCATGCAGCGCGCGCAGCAGCGCGTAGCCGTCACGCGCGGGCATGGCCAGGTCGGAGACCAGCACGTCCGGCGCGCCCTCGTCAGCCCGCCGCAGCGCCTCATCGGTCGAGCCGGCGGCCAACACCTCGGCCCCGGCGGCCTTCAAGATCTCCGTCACCATCTCGCGCGTGTCCGGCTCGTCGTCCACCACGAGTACGCGCACGCCCGCCAGCGAGTCTTCCGCCGCCGGACTCGGCGTCCGTGCGGCGCCGATGGGCGCGTCCGAGAGCGGGCCGCCGATCGGCAGCGTCACGGTGAACGTGGTGCCGTGGCCGGGACCCTCGCTCGTGGCCTGCACGGTGCCGCCGTGCCGCTCGACGATGTGGCGCACGATCGAGAGTCCGAGGCCGAGCCCGCCGTACTGCCGCGTGATCGTGCTATCGGCCTGTCGGAACCGATCGAAGATGTGCGGCGCGATCTCGGGCGCGAGCCCGTCGCCGGTGTCGGCGACGGTGAGGCGGAGGTCGTCGCCCGCGCGCGCGACGCCCACCTCGACGCGTCCGCCCGCGGGCGTGAACTTCACGGCGTTCGAGAGGAGATTGGCGACGACCTGCTGGAGACGGTTGGCATCGGCCTCGATACGCGGCAGGTCGGGCTCGACCTGGCGGGTGACGATGATCGACTTCGCGAGGGTGGAGGCGGCGGCGCCCTCGATGACCATGTCCACGATCGGTCCGAGCGCCACCGGGCGCAGGTTCAGGCTCAGCTTGCCGGCGATGATGCGGGAAACGTCGAGGAGATCTTCGACCAGCTGTGCCTGCAGCCGCGTGTTGCGCTCGACGGTGTCCAGCGCCCGCTCCGTCGCCTCCGGCGCCAGCGTCCCCGTGCGCAGCATCCGCACCCAGCCGAGCACCGGCGTGAGCGGCGTGCGCAGCTCGTGGGAGAGGACGGCGAGGAACTCGTCCTTGGCCCGGCTCGCGTCCTGGGCTTCGCGGTAGAGCCGGGCATTGTCGGCGGCGAGGGCCGCGCGCTGGGCGAGGTCCTCGGCGAGGGCGAGATCGGCCAGCGCGTAGCGGCGGGCTCCGTTCACGAGCACGAAGGAGACGACGCCGAGCGTCCGGCCGCGCGCCCGCAGCGGCACCAGCATCAGCGAGGTCGGGCGCGCACCGGCCGCGGCGCCCAGGTGCTCGGCGTCGCGGGCGCGGGCCGCCAGCCAGTCGTCGCTCACGTCCCGCACCAGCGTCGGCTCGCCGCGCTCGATCACGGCCTCCAGCGCGCTCGTGCCGCTTGTGACGGGCGCCTGCCCCGGGGCGCTCGCCAGGCGCTCCTCCAGGACCGGATCGCGGTGGGCCGCCGCCAGCCGCCGCAGCCGGCCCTGGGTCTCGAGGACGTCGACGAGCACGTAATCGGCGAGGTAGGGAATGGCGACCCGCGCGACGCTGCGCAGCGTGGCCTCGTAATCGAGCGAGGCGGCCAGCACGCGGCTGGCCTCCGCCAGGAACGAGGCGCGGCGGCCGATCTCCTCGGCGTGGGCGCGCGCGACCTCGGCGCGTCCTCGATCGACCCGATCGTCCTCGAGCCGGCGGCGGTCGGTGACGTCGCGCACGACGGCGGTGATCAGCCGCCCGCCGTCGGTGACGAGCGGGCTCACGCTGATCTCGGCGAGGAAGCGGCTGCCGTCACGGCGCAGGCCGTACACGTCGCGCTGCACGTCACGCGCCGCACGAACGTCATCCGGCAGCACCAGCGTCGAGGGCCGGCCGAGGAGCTGGCTGCGGGCGTAGCCGAACAGCCGCTCGGCGCGCTCGTTCACGAGCCGGATGACGCCGGTGCCGTCGACGAGCAGAATCGCGTCCGGCGCGCCGTCGAGCATGGCGCTGGCCGCGCTGAGGCCGAGCGCCTTCGGCACGAGCGGCGGCAGCACCAGGGCCACCGCCACCGAGGCGAGCGCGGTCGCCACCTTGAGCAGCGTCGCCAGCCAGGCGCTGGGCTGCCAGACGGACCAGACGGCGGCCAGGTGGGTCGCGCCGTCGGCGATGATGAACACGGCGAAGGCCACGAATACGCGGGCATAGGGCAGCCCGGTCGGCCGGCGTGCGAAGTGGATGAGGGCGAAGGCGATCGCCGCGCAGGCGAGTCCGATCGAGAGATCGGTCACGAGGTCCAGGACCACGAGCTGCCGCATACCTACCTACCTCGGAGATGGAAAAAGTATACGATGGGAGCCCGTGATCGACGTGAACGGCCGCCGGTACGCCCTTCCGCGCAACCCCGTCGTCGTCGTGTGCGTGGACGGCTGCGAGCCCGCCTACCTCGACCGCGCCGTGGAGAGCGGCGCGATGCCGTGGCTCGGCGCGGCGCGGGCCCGGGGCACCTCGCTCGTCGGCGACTGCGTGATGCCGTCCTTCACGAACCCCAACAACCTCTCGATCGTGACCGGCGCGCCGCCGTCGGTGCACGGCATCTCGGGCAACTACTTCTGGGATCCGCAGGCGGGCGTCGAGGTCATGATGAACGATCCGAAGTATCTGCGGGCCGAGACGATCCTGGCGCGCCTGGCCGGCGCCGGCGCGACGGTGGCGGTGGTGACGGCCAAGGACAAGCTACGACGCCTGCTCGGTCACCAGATGAAGGGCATCTGCTTCTCGTCCGAGAAGGCCAACGAGACCACCCAGGCGGAGCACGGCATCGCCGACGCGCTGGCGTTCGTGGGCCGGCCGCTGCCGTCCGTCTACAGCGCCGATCTCAGCGAGTTCGTCTTCGCGGCGGGCGTCCGGCTCATGGAGACGCGGCGACCCGACGTCATGTACCTGTCGACCACCGACTACGTCCAGCACAAGCACGCGCCGGGCACGCCGGCCGCCGATGCCTTCTACCGGATGATGGACGGCTACCTCGCGCGGCTCGACGGCCTCGGCGCGACAATCGCGCTCACCGCGGACCACGGCATGAACGCCAAGACCGACGCGGCGGGACGGCCTCAGGTCGTCTATCTTCAAGATGTGCTCGACGCGTGGCTGGGCGCGGGCCGGGCGCGCGTGATCCTGCCGATCACCGATCCCTACGTCGTCCACCACGGCGCGCTCGGCTCGTTCGCCACCGTCTACCTGCCGGAAGGCGCGCGCGTCGAGGACGCCATCGAGCGGCTCGCGCGACTGCCGGGGATGGAGGCGGTGCTCGACCGCAAGGAGGCGTGCCGGCGCTTCGAGCTGCCCGACGATCGGATCGGCGACGTGGTCGTGGTCAGCGGGCGCCACACTGTCGTCGGCACCTCGGCCGCGCGCCACGATCTCTCGGGCCTGGACGCGCCGCTGCGCTCGCACGGCGGGCTGTCCGAGCAGCGCGTGCCGGTCGTGCTCAATCGCCCCACGCGCCTGCCGCCGGGCGCGCGCGTCCGTAACTTCGACGCCTTCGACCTCGCGCTGAACCGGGTCGCGTGAGCGGGCGCGTCCGGGCGGCGTGAGCCGCCAGAACACCGCGCGCGTCGCGATCGTCGGCGGCGGCATTCTCGGGTGCGCGGCGGCCTACCATCTCGCGCGGGCCGGCGTCGGCGACGTGCTCGTGCTCGAGCGCGATGAGCTGAACGCGGCGACCACCAGCCAGGCCGCGGGACTCATCGGGCAGCTGCGGACCTCCGCCGTGAAGTCCGCCATCGTGGGCCAGACGCTGGCCGACATCGCCACGCTCGAGGCCGACGGCCTCGTCTCCGGATTCAAACGCACAGGCTCGCTGCGGCTGGCGCTGACGCCCGAGCGCGAGGCCGAAACCCGCGCGCAGGTCGCCGCGGCACGGCGCTTCGGCGTCGACGCCACCCTCGTCGGCGCCGACGACGCGAGACGCCTGGCTCCGGGGCTCGAGGTGCCGAAGGACCATCCGGCCGCGTGGATGCCGAACGACGGCTACGCCGAGCCGTACACGCTCGCGACGGCGTACGCCACGGCGGCGCGCCGCGGCGGTGTGACGTTCGCCACCGGCCGTGAGGTGCTCGGCGTCCGCGTCGCCGCGGGCCGCGCGCGCGGCGTGACGACGGGCGGCGGCGAGGTGGACGCCGACGCCGTGGTGATCGCCGCCGGGGCGTGGTCGGGCGTGATCGCGGCGCGGGCGGGGACGGCGGTGCCCGCGTTCCCCGTCCGCCACCAGGCGTGGGTGACGGCGCCGATGGACTGGCTCACGCCGACGTTTCCCGTCGTCCGCGTGCCCGACCGCCTTGCGTACCTGCGACCCGAGGTCGGCGGGCTGATGCTCGGCTTCTTCGAGACGACACCGCTCGGCGTCGACGTGGCCGCGCGCGCCGATTTCGCGGTGGCGGCCACGCCGCGTGATCGCGACGTGCTCACTGCTCACGCTCCCGGCCTGATGGAGGTCATCCCCGGGCTCGGTGAGGCGCCCGTCGTCGGCGGCACGGCCGGGGTGCCGACGTACACGCCCGACGGCCATTTCGTCGTCGGCGCGCTGCCCGGCGTCGCGGGACTCTTCGTCGCGACGGGCTGCTGCGCCCACGGCATCGCCGGCGCCGGTGGCGTCGGCCGCGCACTGGCCGAGGCGGTGACGGGCGAGGCCGCGACGCTCGATCCCGGGCCGATGGCGCCGGGCCGCTTCGGCGCGCAGGCTTGGGACGCCTTGTGGGTTCGTGTAGCCTGCGAGGAGACGTACGCTCGCTACTACGAACTCGTGAGGCGCTGAATGGCTGATCGTGAGTGGATCCTGCTGAATCCTGGCCCGGCCAACACCACGCCCACCGTGCGCGCGGCGCTGGTGATGCCGGATCTCTGCCATCGCGAGCCGGAGTACTTCGACATGATGCGCCGCTGCCGCGCCGAGGTCACGCGACTGGCCGGCTGCGGCACCGACTGGACCACCGTGCTGTTCACGGGCTCGGGCACCGCCGCCGTCGAGGCCACCATCTGCTCCGCGGTGCCCGCCGATCGCGCGCTACTCGTCGTGGACAACGGCGTGTACGGCGACCGCATGCTGAAGATCGCGCGCGCCCACGGCATCCCCGCCCACGCAGTCCGCTCGGACATCTTCACGCCGGCGCGGCCGGACGAGGTGGAGGCGGCGCTGGCGGCCCACCCGGACGTCAGCCACGTCGCGCTGGTCCACCACGAGACCACGACGGGCCTGCTCAACCCGGTTGCCGAGGTTGCGCGCGTCGTGCAGCGCCGCGGACGCCGCGTGATCGTGGACGCGACGTCGAGCCTCTTCGGCGAGCCGCTCGACGTCTGCCAGGAGCCGCTCGACTTCGTCACCGCCAGCGCCAACAAGTGCCTGCAGGGGGTGCCGGGCGTGTCGTTCGTGCTGGCGCGCCGCTCGGCGCTCGAGGCGCTGCGCGGGCGGGCGCCGCGGTCCGTCTATCTCGACCTGCACTCGCATTTTGCGACGCAGGAGCACGACAACACGCCGTTCACGCCGGCCGTGCAGGTGCTACACGCGATGGAGCAGGCGCTGGCCGAGCTGGCCCAGGAGGGGCTCTCGCGGCGGGTCGCGCGCTACGCGGAGAACGCCCGCGTGCTGCGCGAGGGGCTCGGCCGGCTGGGCCTCGAGATCCTCGTCGCCCCCGAGCGACGCTCGAACATCCTCACGACGTTCCGTCTGCCGTCCGGCCTCGCCTACGACGCCTTGCACGACGCCCTCAAGCGCCGCGGTTACGTCATCTACGCGGGACAGGGCGATCTGCGCACCTACGCCTTCCGCGTCGCCAATATGGGCACGCTCACCCCGCGCGACATGGCGGGCGTGGTGCAGGCGTTCGCCGCCGCCTTCGCCGAGCTGGACGTTCCCGCGCGTGCGTGACTTGTGAACGTGGGGGGCCCCGACATGGCCCCCCACACCGATGACCGGCGGCGCGCTGGCGCTCGTGCTCGCGGCGGCGGTGCTGCATGCCGGCTGGAACGCCCTCGCCAAGCGCGGCACCGATCCCCTGGCGTTCCTCGCGCTCTGCTCGTGCGTCGCCGCGCCGGTCCTGGTACCGCTGGCCGCGCCCATGCTCTGGCGCGACGGGCTGCCCGCGCGTGCGGTGCCGTTCGTGCTCGGCACGATCGCGCTGCACGTCCTGTACTTCTACGCCCTCGGCCGCGCGTACTCGAGCGGCGCGTACTCCGTCGTCTATCCGATCGCGCGCGGCCTGGGGGTGGCGCTCGTCCCCGTGGGCGCCTACGTGCTGCTGGACGAGCGGCTGTCGCCGATCGGCATCGCGGGCATCGCGTTCGTGGTCGCCGGCGTCCTCACGCTGCACCAGGTCGGTCACCGCCACGCGATCGCGACCGGCGCCACCCTCGGCGCGGCCACCCTCTGGGCCGTGATCACCGGGCTCAGCATCGCGTCCTACTCGCTGCTCGACAAGGCGGGCGTGGCGCGCCTGCACCCGGTCCCCTACATGCTGCTCATGGAGGCGGGCTGCGGCCTCGTGCTCTTCCCGGCGGCGCTGCTGACGCGGCCGGAAGCGGTGCGGCGCGAGTGGTCGAAGAACTGGCGCACGATCCTCGCGGTGGGCGTGATGAGCGCGGCCGGCTACACGCTCGTGCTTCTCGCGTTTCGGCTCTCGAAGGCGGGCTACGTCGTCGCCGCGCGCGAGCTGTCGATCGTGCTGTCGGCGCTGATCGGCACGGTGTGGATGGACGAGGGACGCGTGGGCCCGCGGCTGGCGGCGGCGACGATCGTGCTGGCCGGCGTCGCCTGCGTCGCGCTGGCGCGCTAGCCCGTCCTCATCGCGTCACGGGCGGCGGGCCGCCAGGATGTCCGCGATGCGCCGGGCGAGCGGCGCCGTCTCGAGGGCTTCGAGCGTGAGCGGCAGGGCGATCGACCAGTTCGGCCGCTCGCGCGAGGTGCCCGGGACGTTGGGCCGCTCGTGGACGGCGAGCGCGTCGTCGAGGGTGGCCGTGACGAGCAGCGACGGGGCTTCGGCCAGCCGCGCGTGAGTCGCCTCGATCACGTCGGCGACGGCGGCGTCGGGCGCGAGGCCGACCAGGGCCCCGAGTCGCGCGCGCGTCGCGTCGAGCGCGGCGTCGTCGCCGACGAGCCCGAGCTTGCGTTGCTCGGCGAGGTCGTCGCCCGTCCAGAGGCCACCGACCGTCGGCAGGTCGTGCGTCGTCACGGCGGCCATCGCCAGCGGCGGATAGCGCGCGGGCGGACGGTCCTCGAACCAGACCACGCGGTACGAGAGGATGCCGTGCGCGGCGAGCTGCTCGCGCACGCCGTCCTCGACGGTGCCGAGGTCCTCGCCGACGACCGTCGCGCCCGTGCGCTGACTCTCCAGCGCGACGATCGCCAGGAGATCGTCGGCGGGATAGCGCACGTAGCCGCCTTCGGCCGGCGGCAGCCCGTGGGGGACCCAGAAGAGGCGGAAGAGCCCCATGACGTGATCGATGCGCAGGCCGCCGCCATGGCGCAGCGACGCGCGAATCGTCTCGATGAACGGTCCGTAGCCGAGCGCGCGCAGCCGGTGCGGGACGAACGGCGGCAGGCCCCAGTCCTGGCCGCGCGGCACGAACGGATCGGGCGGGGCGCCGACCGAGGCGCCGGTCGCCAGGGCGTCCTGCCAGGCCCACGCGTCGGCGCCGTCGGGGTCCACGCCGATCGGCAGGTCCTGCATGATCCCGATCTCGGCGGCGGCGGCCGCGAGCTGCCGCTCGAGGAGCCACTGCAGCCACTGGTGGAAGCGCACGCGCGCCGCGTGCACCTCCGCGAAGCGCGTCACCTCCGGCGAGCCGGGGCGGCGGTGCTCGGCCGGCCACGCGTGCCAGCCGCCGCCGTGGTGCTCGGCGAGCGCGCAGAAGATCGCGAACTCCCGGAGACTTGCGCCGCGCTCCCGCACCCAGCGCTCGAAGTCGGCGTCGGCCACGTTCGTCTTCGCCCAGAGCCGCTCGAGCGCCTCCATCTTGAGGTCGAAGACGCGCGTGCGGTCGATCACGCGCTCGGCGTCGAGCGCGCGGCCGAGCGCCGCCAGCCGCTGGAGGTCGGGGCCGAGCGCGGCAGCGCCGGGCGCCTCCTCGACGCGCAAGTAGAGCGGGTTCAGGAACCGGCGGCTCGACGGGTAATACGGGCTCGACTGCTGCGCGCGCAACGGCAGCGGCGCCGAGAGCGGGTTGATCAGGATCGTGCTCGCGCCCAGGCCGGCGGCCCAGCGGCCGAGCCGGCGCAGGTCCGCCAGGTCGCCGATGCCCCAGGATTGCGACGAGCGCGTCGCGTAGAGCTGCGCCGCCCAGCCCCAGCCGCGACGCGTGGGTACCGGACAGCGGCCGGGGCTCACGATCAGCCGGATCGGCGGCCCATCGTCGCCCGGCTGGAGCTCGTGGTAGCCGGGCGGGACGTCGACGGGAAGCGTGCCGTCGAAGTCGAGAGCCGCGCCGTCTTCGAGGACGAGCCGCGCGGGCGCCGCGATGTCGACCCGCTCGCCGGCGCGCCCGACGATGACCGGCGCGGGCGGCGGCGCGTCGCCCTCGGCGCCCATCGCGCGGCGCAGCGCCTCACGGGTCGCCGTTGAGAGGACGCGCCACTCCCCGAGCGCATCGTGGTAGCCGTCGGCGATGCCCCAGGCGTCTGTCATATGAACGTGGGGGGCCCCGAAATGGCCCCCCACACCCCCCAACGCTCGTCGCGTCGCGGGGGACCTGTGACGCGACTCGATTTCGCTCGGACGTTCGTCATCGCGCCCAGCATACGCGGCTGGCCACTAGGCGCGCTTCTTCGCGCGAGGCGGGCGGCGGCGTCCTGACCGATCGAGGATCGCGCTGAGGTCGGCGCCGGGCGACTCGCCCAGCGCCGCCCACAGATCGCCGACGCGCCGCACGCGCTCGGGTAGCGTCGTCAGCGTGAAGTCGCGGTGATCGACGCCCGCGTGGACCTCGCGCCAGGTGAGCGGCGTCGAGGCGCCCGCGAAGTCCGAGGCGCGAGCGCTGTACGCCGTCGCCAGCGTCTTGCCCCGGAAGTTCTGCATGTAGTCGACGTAGACGCGCCGGCCGCGCGCGTCCACCGCGCGCTCGACCGTCGCCGCGCGCGGGTGCCGCTCGGCCACGAGGGTGGCCACGATTTCGCAGAAGATCCGTCCCGTCTCGTACGAGGTGCGGGGAGGCAGCGGGATGTAGACGTGCATCCCGCTCGCGCCGGACGTCTTCGGCACGGACGGCGTGCCGACGCGCGCGAGCTCGTCGTGGATCCAGCGCGCGACGTCCACCACGGTTGCGAACGGCACGCCCGGCATCGGATCGAGGTCGAGCACGACGTGATCGGCGTCGTCGAGCGAGCCGACGCGCGAGAACCACGGGTCCTGCGAGATCGCGGCGATCTGCGCCATGTAGAGGAGGGTCATCAGGGAGCCGCCGATCAGCCGGCTGGGCACCTCGGTGTCCACCGGCAGGGTGTCCACCCGGACACCCGGTGGAGTATCGGCCGGAGCGCGCTGCTGATAGAACGCCTTGCCGCGCACGCCGTCGGGGAAGCGCCGCATCACGACGGGGCGATCGGCGACGGCAGGCAGGATGCGCGGGGCCGCCCAGGCGTAGTAGCGCAGCAGCGCGCCCTTCGTGATGCCCAGCCCGGGCCAGAACACCTTGTCGAGATGGCCGACCGCGAGCGCGCCGCCGCCGGACAGGTCCACCACGGCTTCGCCGCCGCGCGTCTCCACCTCCGCCAGCGTGGCGATCAGCCGCCCCGTCGCGCCGCTCGCGTTCGGCCACGGCTCGACCTCGCGCCGCTTCCGCGTGCTCTGGGCTGTCGTTTCCCGTCGCACGTTTGCTGGATGGATATCGTCGCGGAGCCCGAGATACTTCGGATGTCGCAGCATCCCGTCGGCCGTCCACTCCGTGAACCCGACTTCCACCACGATCTCCGGCCGCGTCCAGTGCGGGCGCTCGTTGGCGACCGGGCGCGTGGCGAACGGGCACGTCGTCGTCTCCAGCGGACGCAAGAGCGCGGCCACGCGCGCCAGCTCACGCTCGTTGAAGCCCGTGCCGGTGTGGCCGATGTGCACGAGCGCGCCGCCTTCCCAGACGCCGAGCAGCAACGCGCCGAAGTGCGCGCGGCTGCCGCGGCCCTCCGTCCAGCCGCCGACCACGCACTCCTGCCGGCGCACGACCTTGATCTTGCGCCACGCGCCGCTACGCCGCCCCGACTGGTAGGGCGAGTCCAGCTCCTTGGCGACCAGACCCTCCCAGCCCCGCGCGAGCACGTCGCGGTAGAGCGTGCGCCCATCCCCGGGCCTGAAGTCGGAGAGGCGCAGCCGCGTCGTGCCCGTGTTGCCGAAGATGCGCTCGAGCCGCGCCCGCCGCGCCGTGAGCGGCAGCGCCGTCAGATCCGTGTGGCCGTCGCGCAGGACGTCGAAGGCCACGAAGGCGACGGGCTCGGTGCCCTCGCGGCCGCCGATGTCACGCTCCGACGTGAGGTGGATCCGTCCCTGCAGCCGCTGGAAGCCGGCGGGCTCGCCATGCTGGTCCAGCGCGACGATCTCACCGTCGAGCAGCACGTCGGCCTTGAGCTTGCGTGCAAAGACGGCGAGCGCGCGCGCGATCTCGGGGAACTGGCTGGTCTTGTCGTTGCCGAGCCGCGACCAGAGCCGCACGGCACCAGGGCCGCCACCGGCCCGCACCATGGCGAGCGCTCGAATGCCGTCGTACTTCGGCTCGTAGGCGAACCGCGGGTCGGCCAGTGGGGCCTCGTCCAGCGAGGCCAGCATCGGGCGGGGGAGAGACTGTGGCATCGGCGTTGCCGTCAGTGTAAGCATGCCCGACGGGTGAGGCCCGGCGACATCATCGTCACCTTCCAGGGCGAGCCGATCCAGAGCCCTCACGACCTCACGCGGCGCGTGGCGGGCACGCCGCCCGGCTCGAAGGTCACCCTGCGCGTCGCCCGCAGCGGCGGCCAGACGTCGGTCGACACGACGCTCGGCCGCCTCAAGGACGCGCCCCCGTCGCCGGCCGGCGCCGAGCGCTGAACGCGGTTCGCCCGGATTCGCGCGGTCGTCTGCTACGATCGGGGCCAGAGCATTCATCCCCAGGAGGGATCCCCATGACGAGGCTCATTGCCGTGTTCGTGGCGCTGCTGTTCGCGCTCGGCGCCGTCTCGGTGCCGATGGCGGACGCCGCCGGCACCACCACCAAGCCCCCGGCCAAGAGCGACACGCCGGAGGCCAAGGGCGGCGCCGGCAAGCCGATGAAGAAGCAGCTCGACATCAACAGCGCCTCCAAGGAGGACCTGGAGCAGCTGCCGGGCATCGGCGACGCGCTGTCGAAGAAGATCATCGAGAACCGGCCCTACAAGCGGAAGGACGAGCTGGTCTCCAAGAAGATCCTGCCGCGGGCGACGTACGAGAAGATCAAGGAGCAGATCATCGCCAAGCAGGACACGGCCAAGTCCGGGGACATGGCGAAGAAGTCCGGCGACACGATGAAGAAGGAACCCGCGCCCGCCGCCGCCAAGAAGTAGCGACCGACCGGGGCGGAGCGCGCGCTCCGCCCCGTCGCTCAGCCGCGCTCCAGCGGCATCAGGCCGTTGAGCGCCAGCCTCTCTATCACGTGTTTCACAGGTGACGCCCACCGGTGTCCTGGGAGCAGCGGTGCGAATCCGACCACCGGGGGTGCGCGATGGAAGCGAAGCACGATATCATCCAGGCGACCGAGCAGGAATACGCGAAGCTGCGAGCCGCCGTCCACGGACTCGGCGAGGCCCAGATGCGCGAGGTGTGGCTGGGGACGTGGGCGGTGCGCGAGATCATCGCCCACATCGCCGGCTGGCACCGGGAGATGCTGCCGGCGCTCGAGCGCGTGGCGCGGGGCGAGCCGCCCTACGCCCAGGGGACCTACGACGACTTCGACCGCTGGAACGCACGCTTCGTCGAGGCCAGGAAGGACGTCGCGACCGACGACCTCCTGCGCGAGGTCGAGCTGTCGCACCGCGAGCTGCTGCGCGCGGTGGGGCGGCTCTCCGACGAGACGCTCGCGGCGGACCAGGCCGCGCGGAGCCTCGTCGACGGCGTCGGCGCCGGCCATTATCGCGAGCACGTTGCCCAGATCCTCGAGTGGCGAGGGCGCGCGGCGCGCTGAGGGCGTGACGCGCTGAGACCCGTTCCGCTGCGCGCCGTCACGACGCTCTTCCTCGAGCGCCAGCACCTGGCGCGGCCGCGGACGCGCCCGCTCACCGCGGCGCGCCTGTGTCGGTTCGTCGAGGACGTCGGTGGCGTGCAGCTGGACTCGATCAACGTGCTGGATCGGGCGCACTACCTGACGCTGTGGAGCCGCTTCGGGCCCTACGAGCGCGCCCGGCTCGATCGGCTCGTGTACCGCCGGCGGCTGCTGTTCGAGTACTGGGCCCACGCGGCCTGCCTGGTGCCGACCTCGATGCTGCCGTGGTGGCGACGTGCGATGCTCGACTATCGGGTGCGGCACACCGGCTGGTCCGACTGGCTGCGGCGCAACGCGCGGACGCTGCGGCAGGTCCGCGACGCCATCGCACGCAACGGGCCGATGGCCAACGCCGACTTCGAGGGGCGTCGCGCGGGCGGCGGCGCCGGCTGGTGGAACTGGAAGCCCGTGCAGCACGCGCTGCACTACCTCTGGATGAGTGGCGCCCTCGCCATCCACTCGCGGCGCCACTTCCACAAGCGCTTCGACCTGCTGGAGCGCGCCATGCCCGCCGCGGCGGCGGCCGACGCCGTCACCTCCGACGAGTTTCGGCGCTGGCACGTCGAGCGCGCGCTGCACGCGATGGGCGCGGCAACCCTCACCGACGTCGCCGGCTATCTCACGTTTCCGCGCTTCGGGCCGGGCGGGCGGCGGCCGGCGCTGGCCGCCATGCGGGCCAGCGGCCAGGTCACCGAGATCGAGGTGGAGGGCTCGCGCGTCCCCTGGCTGGCGCTCGCCCGCGACCTGCCGGCGCTCGCGCGCGCGGCGCGCCGCCCGGCGCCGTCACAGGGCACGACGCTGCTCTCACCGTTCGACTCGCTCCTCTGGTATCGCGACCGCGTGGCGCGCTTGTTCGGCTTCGACTACCGGATCCAGGTCTACACGCCGGGCCCGAAGCGGTTGCACGGCTACTACACGCTGCCGATCCTGCACGACGGGCACCTGATCGGGCGCGTGGACGCCAAGGCGCACCGCGCCGAGGGGCGGCTGGAAGCGCGCGGCGTCCACTTCGAGCCGTGGTTCGCCGCGGGAAGGACGCCGCCCACTGAGCGCGCTGCCGTCGATCGTGAGGCCGCGCTGGCCGGCCTCGCCGACGCCCTGGGCTCGCTCGCGACTTTCGTCGGAGCCAGCGAGGTGACGATCGATCGCGTCACGCCGGGCCGGCTCCGGCCGCCGCTCGCTCGGGCGCTGCGTGGGACGTAGCTACTCGCCCACGAGCACGAAGTCGGTGGCGAGCGCGCGCTGGCCGTCGCCGGGATAGACCTGCGTGACGAGCGTGCGATGGCCGGGCGCGCTGATCTTCACGTGCAGGTGCGGCGGGCGCCCGGGATAGCGCCCGGGCGACACCGTTTCGTATCGAAAGGCGCCGTCGGCGCCCGTCTTCTGCGTCGCACGCAGCTCGTCGTGGTACTCGCCGCGCCCGTCGGCCGACCACCACTCGAGCTGCGCGCCCCGGAGCGGCGCACAGCCCTTCGCCGAGCGGACGGTGCCGCTGACGACGAGACCCTGGCCGGTGGCGGTGCGCTCCGGCGCGTCGGGCTTGTAGAAGGGGCCGAGCATGTCCGGCTTCGACGGCGCGCACGACGTCGGCTGCGCCGCCGCCGCGGCGGGCAGCGCGAGGACCAGCACGAGGGCGAGCACGACGCGCGCCATGCACGCATGGTAGCATCGCGCGCTGATCGCGGAGGCGACGCATGGCGGTCTGGCGCTCGGTGGATCCGGGATGGGGCGTGGCGATCGACGAGGTCTGGCTGGAGCCCCGGCGCGCCTGATGCAGGGCGTCTGGCGCGTGTTCGCGACGTACGTCGCGGCCGTCGCGGGCATCTTCGCGGCGTCGGGTATGGCCATTGTCACGCTCAGGTCGATGTTCCCCGACACGCCCGACCAGGCGTTGCTGCAGTCGCTGCCCGCGCTCATCGCCGGCAGCCTCGCCTCGTCGTTCGCGCTGATCTTCACGCTGCTCGCCATCGTGCAGCCGGCGACGCCCGCCGCGCTGCGATTGCTGCCGGGGTGGGAGAGCGGCCGCGCCCTCGCCGTCATGGCGCTCGGCATGCTTGCGCTCGGACAGACGCTCGACTCGCTGACGTGGCTGGTGGGCTTCGGCGAGCGCGGCTCGATGGTCATCGTGCGGCGGGTGCTCGAGGGGGCGGTGGGCCCCGACCTCTTCGGTGCCGTGCTCGTCTTCGGCGTGATCGCGGGCACCGCAGAGGAGCTGTTCTTCCGTGGCTACATGCAGACACGGCTCACCGAGGCCTGGGGACCGGCGCGCGCCATCGTCGTGAGCGCCGCCTGCTTCGGCGTCCTGCACCTCGACATCTCCGGCGTGCACATGGCGCTCGCGTTCGCGATGGGCCTCTACCTCGGCTTCGTCGTCGAGCGCACGGGCAGCGTGCTGCCGGCGATCGTCTGTCACGTCGTCAACAACGTCGTCTACACGCTCCAGACGGCGTTCGGCGGAACCCTGCAGGACCGGCGCACCAACGCCGTCGTCGCCGCCGCCTGCGCGCTGTTGTTCGTGCTCTGCCTGGCGTGGCTGCGCCGCGCCTCGCCGCCCGGCGCGCCGACGGCCGTCTGACCTTGCCCCCGCGCGGCCGGCGGCGGTACCCTACGGCTGCGTTTTCCGCCGGCGCGGCGGCGAGGGGGATCACAGCATGAGGCGGAGCCGAGCATGTCCGAGCTGACGCGGCGCTACGTCGTGATGACGCTGGCCACGGCGGCGCCCTTCGACCCCGGGGATCGCGACGGCGTCTTCGTCCTCAAGCCGTGGAAGGATCCGGCCGCGCTGCGCGCGCTCGCCGCGTATCGCGACAACTGTTACCCCGAGCTGGCGCGTGACCTCGACGCGTGGATCCGCGAGATCCAGGCGGGGCCCGCGGTGCGCGGCGACGTCGGCCGCCGCAACGAATCCCACCTGCGCGTCGCCCACCCGAAGGCGAAGCGGGGCGCGAACCGGACACCGAAGTCGGGCCGCCCGGAGCCCCGCGCGTCGCGAACAGGCCACCCACGTCCCAAGCCGGGCTCGCGGCACTCGCGACGACAAAAGCGCCGGAGGCGTCCGCGGCAGTGACCGACGAGCCGATCGCGCGCCTCGGGGCGCTGTTCGCCTCCGCGCGGCGCCCCGTGGTCTTCACGGGCGCGGGCGTCAGCACCGAGTCCGGCA
>QHSB01000533.1 GCA_003220335.1 Candidatus Rokuibacteriota bacterium | reverse complement strand
TCCTCGACACGGGGTGCCGTCGCGGCGGCAGGCTCGGCCGATCGTTCGGCCGTCACGGCGGTCGGCGCGGGCGCGGTCATCGCCGTCGGCGCCGGGCGGCGCGCACATCCGACAAGAATGCTCGTGATGATGAGGGCGTAGATGGTCGTCGCTCGAAGAGAAGCGGTCATGCGTGTCGTCCCCTTTCAGACATGGTGGTCGCGAGCCTCGCTACCGGTTGTGACTGTCGGGTGACCGGATGCGGCCCGTGCCCGTTGTACTTTCGGCAAGAACCTGAAAGAAGCTGATCAGCCCCGGTGATCGTCTGAAGGTTGTGGAGTCCTGGCTCACCCCCCCATCGTGGGCGGCAGACCCGACCAAAGTAGGGTAGACTCGCGCCCCTCGGCCAACGAACATGAGACACTTCGGATCTCAGCAACACCGGGGGCGAAGTACACATTGCTGACGGCCCGGTCGGTTCCCTCGTCGTGCGCACTTCGGCGGCAGCCAACGCTCTGATCGATCGTCTGCGTGGAGGTCATCTTTGCGACCCAGCGACCGTTCCGTCCAGTTCGCCGGCGGTACTCTCGGCGTGCAACGCCACATCTGCGCGTTCTTCAACAGTATCGACGAGGAGCACAGGGTGCTCCGCTCCTTCATCAGAGACGGCCTCGATGGTGGGGAAAAGGGGTTCCACATCGTCGACCCTGAGCTACGGGACGAACACCTAAAGCGGCTTGCAGGGGCAGGCATCAATGTCGAGCGGGCAATCGCTACAGGCCAGCTGGAAGTGCGGCCGTGGCAGGAGGCTTACCTCTGCGGAGATCGCTTCAATCAGGATGCGATGTTGGCGTTGATCGAAGAGGTGCTCCAGTCGGGCGCGGCGACCGGCTACCCGCTCACCAGGCTGTTGGCCCATATGGAATGGGCGCTGCTCGACAAACCGGGAGTCGACGACCTGGTCGAATACGAGACACGCCTCAACTACGTGCTCCCCAAGTACGACGATCCGGTGATCTGCACGTACGATCTGTCGAAATTCGGCTCGAGCGTGGCCATGGACATCATGCGGACGCACCCGGCTGTGATCATCGGCGGTGTCCTGCAGGAGAACCCGTTCTTCGTTCCGCCTGACCAGTTCCTCCTCGAGATACGGGAGCGACGGTCGGTTCGCAAGAGCGCACGCCTCGCGAGCTGATGCTCACGGATCCCGGCGATGTCCGCGCGCTGCGAACAGCGCTCAGAGATCTCGTGGCGCTTTCGACGATCCCGGCGGCCTGGGTCGGGAGAGAACCCTCGACCATCGCCGCCGGGCTTGCCGACGTGCTCGTCAGGTCCTTGCAGCTCGATTTCGCGTTCGTGCGCCTGTGCGATCCCAACGGCGGCGCTGCCGTCGACGTCACGCGGGGCGACACGTGGAAGGCATTCCCGGAATGGCTGGAACGTCATCGCCCGCCCGTCGGCCAGTCCTGGCGCAAGGAAATCATTCCGGACGTCGGCGGCGGTGTGGAGCGGTGCCGCGGCCTCGTCATCCCCATCGGTGTCAATGCCGACGGCGGTCTGGTGGCCGTCGCATGCGATCGCACCGACTTTCCGACCGAGACCGACCAGCTGCTCCTCTCCGTGGCGGCGAATCACGCGGCGACGGCATTCCAGAGCGCGCGGCTCATCCATGAGCGCCTCCGCGCAGAGGCAGCGCTCCGCGAGGCCCGCGACACGCTCGCGCTGAAGGTGACCGAGGGGACGGGCGAATTGCGGCGAATCACCGCCGAATTGCAGGCGATCCTCGATGCCTCGCCGATCGGAATCGTCCTCTTCCGCCGCGACCAGACCGTCCAGCGCTGCAACCCGGCATTCGAGCGCCTCGTCGGCTGGACAGCCGATGACATCGTGGGGCGTCGAGTTCCGTTGGGGGAGGATATCGAGAAGCGGTGGACGCCGTTCGTGGCACAGCTCGATCGCGGGGAAGGGTTCTCGGGTCTCGAAATCCGGATCAGGCGCAAAGACGGGTCGGAATTCGACGCCGCCTTGGCGGGCGCGCCGTTGGCCGATGAGCAGGGACGGCCCGCGGGGTTCGTCGCCAACATCGAGGACATCAGCGATCGCAAGCGTGCCGAAGAGGCTCTCCGGCGGAGCGAGACCTATCTGGCCGAAGCGCAGCGGCTGAGCCATACGGGCAGCTGGGCGCGGGATATCGCCACCGGGGAGCTCACCCACTCCTCCGAGGAAAATTTCCGCCTGTTTGGCTTCGATCCGCAAAGCGCTCGACCGTCGACGGACGAATTTCGCCGGCGCGTTCATCCGGAGGACCGAGGGCGGGTTCGCGACATCGTCGACAAGGCGGCCCGTGAGCGGATGGACTATGAGGTGGATTACCGCGTCGTTCTTCCGGACGGAACGGTAAAGTGCATCCACGTCGTCGGCCATCCCGTGTTCGGCGCCTCCGGCGAGCTCGTCCAGTACGTCGGCACCGCCATGGACGTGACGGAACGCATGCGGGCGGAGGAGGAGCGGCAGGCCCATCTCTGGTTCCTGGAAAGCATGGATCGAGTGAACCGGGCCATCCAGGGAACGAACGACCTCGAGCAGATGATGAGCGATGTGCTCGAGGCGATGCTGTCGATCTTCGAGTGCGATCGATCGTGGCTGGTCTATCCCTGTGATCCGGAAGCGGCATCGTGGAACGTGCCGATGGAGCATGCTCGGCCCGAATTCCCCGGCGCCTTCGTCCTGGGGCATGATCTGCCCGTCGATCCGGAAATCGCGAAGGCGTTCGAAACCGTCAGAGCGTCCAGCAGTCCCGTCCAATTTGGCCGGATGTCGGAACATCCGCTGCCGTCAGGTGCGGAGGAGCGTTTCCGCATCCAGTCCATGATTGCCATGGCCATCCATCCCAAAGGGGACCGGCCCTACATGTTGGGCCTGCATCAGTGCTCTTACCCGCGCGCCTGGACGCCGCGGGAAGAGCGGCTCTTCCAGGAGGTCGGCCGACGGCTGGAGGACGCCCTGACCAGTCTGTTCATGTTTCGCACCCTCGGCGAGAGCGAGCGGAGACTGGAAGAGGCCCAGCGCATCTCGCACGTCGGCTACTGGGAGCGCGATCTCGCGACCAATCACTACACCTGGTCGGACGAAAATTACCGCATCTTTGGACTGCGGCCTCAGGAACGCCTGCTGAGCTTCGACGAGGTCCAGGAGTTACTCCATCCCGCAGACCGTCAGATGCGGGCGGCCGCGGTGGCGGAGGCCCTTCGGGGCGGGCCGCGGTACGATGTGGAATACCGCGTGGTCCGGCCGAACGGCGAGGTGCGGTTCGTCCGCAGTGTGGGCGATGTGGTGAGAGACGAGTCGGGCCGACCCCGCCGCGTGTTCGGCACTGTGCAAGACATCACCGAGCGCAAGCGAGGCGAGCATCGCCGCATGGCGCAACACGCCGTCACCCAGATATTGGCGGAGGCGGCGACTCTCGAAGAAGCAACTCCCAGAATACTTCGGGCCGTGTGCGAGTGCCTGGTATGGGACGTGGGCGCACTGTGGCGCACCGACCGGGAGGGGGGTGTGCTGCGCTACGTGGAGGTTTGGCATAAAGAATCCATCGAGGTCCGGGAATTCGAAGCCGCCATCCGCGACAGCACGTTCAAGCCCGGGATAGGCCTGCCGGGGCGAGTCTGGTCCAGCCGTGAGCCCGCATACATTCCCGATGTCGTCCATGATGCTAATTTCCCGCGCGCGCCCATCGCCGCGCGCGAAATGTTGCATGCCGCGTTCGGCTTTCCCATCCTGCTCGGTGGCGAAGTCCTGGGCGTCATGGAGTTCTTCAGCCACGACATACGGCAGCCCGACCGGGACATGCTCGACATGATGGCCACCATCGGCAGCCAGATTGGGCAGTTCATCGACCGTAAGCAGGCCGAGGAGGCGTTGCACCGTGCCCAGGCGGAGCTGGCCCATGTCACGCGAGTGGCCACGCTGGGAGAGATGACGGCCTCGATTGCCCATGAAGTCAACCAGCCGCTCGCCGCCGTCGTCAACAACGCCACGGCGTGCTTGCACTGGCTCGCGGCTCAGAACCTGGAGGAAGCTCGGCAGTCCGCCGAGTTCGTCATCGCCGACAGCCATCGGGCCGGCGAGATCATCGGCCGGATTCGCGCCCTCATAAAGAAAGCTCCATCGCGGAAAGACCGGGTCGACGTCAACGAGACCATCCTTGAAGTCATCGCCCTGGCGCGCAGCGAAGTGCAGAGCAATGGCGTGTCACTACGGACCCGGCTCGGAGATGAGCTGCCCCTCATCCTGGGCGACCGAATTCAATTGCAGCAGGTCATTCTCAATCTGATGATCAACGCCATCGAAGCGATGAATGAAGTCGACGACGCGCCACGAGAGTTGTTGATCAGTTCCGCCAGGGGTGATTCGCAGAGCGTGCTCGTCTCCGTGCGGGATTCGGGCCCTGGACTGAATCCCGACAGTCTCGACCGCCTCTTCCACGCCTTCCATACCACCAAGCCTCACGGGATGGGCATGGGGCTGGCGATCAGCCGCTCGATCGTCGAGGCCCACGGCGGACGGCTCTGGGCGGCCGCGAATGTGCCGCACGGCGCCGTCTTTCAGTTCACGCTGCCGATTGGCGCCGAAACGGTGGCCGGACCGAACGTCCGCGATCCCTCCGCCGGGAGTCTCCCTACCCGACCAAAGTAGGGAGGATCCCCACCCGACCAACGTCGGGTAGAAGCGTCCCGCCTCGCCCCGTACTCTTCGCGACAGATCGAGAGATTTGACAGATTCGACTCCAACGTTCAACGACGACAGCGAGGACGCGAGATGAATCTTCAGGTGGTGCTCGAACGCGAGACCGATGGCGTCGCTGACCGGCGGCGCCCAGACCGTGATCTCGACCTTCTGGAAGCGCTCCGGCGTCGCGAGCCGATGGCGGCGGAGCGTCTCGTCACCACGTACGGCGAGCGCGCCTATCGCCTGGCCAGCGGCATCACCGGCAACGGCCAGGACGCGGAGGAGGTCGTGCAGGACGCGTTCTGGACCGTGGTCCGAAAGATCGACACCTTCCGCGGCGAGTCGGCATTCGGGTCCTGGCTCTACCGCATCGTGGCGAACGCCGCCTATCAGAAGCTCCGCGGCCGGCAGAGCCGTCAGCGAGAGCTCTCGTTGGACGAGGTGCTGCCGTTCTTCGACGAGAGCGGTTGCCACGCCTCCTCCATGGTCGACTGGTCGCCGCGCGTGGACGATCCTGCCCTCCAGGTCGAGCTGCGGACGGCGCTGACCTCGGCCATCGACGAGTTGCCCGCCACCTACCGGGCCGTGCTGGTGCTGCGCGACGTCGAGGGGCGGTCGACTCGCCAGATCGCAGAAACCCTCGGGCTCAGCGTCCCCGTCGTGAAGACGCGCGTGCATCGCGCCAGGTTGTTCCTCCGGAAGCGCCTGGGGCACTTCATGACGACGATGGACGAACCGGCCGCCATCGGCTACGCCTCATGAGTAGCGTGGCCTCTTCCTGCTGTCGCTCGCCATCCTGGTCGTCGTCGTGGAGCTCAGAATTCTCGGGTATGCCTACCAGAAGATCGGCGAGCAGCCGCTTACCCCGGAAACGATCGGTGAGCGCGCGAGCCAGAAGAGTGAACACTCTTGGGGCGAGGCGAGGTCACACTCACCCACAATCAGCGGGCGCTTCCGGTGCTGTTCCTTCGCAGTCGAGCTACTTGTCGTGATGGCTATCGTCGTGATCGCTCCCACCCTTCCTGCGGACCTGTCCGCGGATCTCGCCCGCCGGCAGGGCGGTCGTGTGGATATTGGCATAGGCGGTGTTCGAGTTCAGTGCGTCCACAAGCGCGTCGAAGTCGCCGGAGTTGACGTTCTGCCCTGGAATGGCGACGACACTGGCGCTCGTGAAGGTGCCGGTAACGGTCCCGGAATTCAACGGGCATGCCTGGGTTCCCGCCGGCCCGTTGCCCAAGTTCGAGCAAAAGAACACCATGACGCCGCCGGCCGAATGGACCTTACCGAAATGAATGTGCGCCTGCGTCACCGTGCCCGTCTTCGGTGGTGTGGTACCCACGTCTGAAAAGGTCAGGGTGAAGGTCGCCGCGCTGGCGTTCTTATCAAGGCTGAGACGTAGCGTGCCCGCGCCGTTGGACAGGATCGCGCCAGTCTCATTGTTCTGAGCTCCAAGTTCCTCGAAACCGTTCAGTCGTGCAGAAAACTCCTCCGCGTGAGCGTAGCTCGCTGAGAAAAGGACAAGAACAGCGACGAGCACGACATCGATCAGCTTGTCCAGGCGCATAGCATCCTCCCCTACAGGTAGATGGAAGGTTCGTCTAAAAGTCTCACCGTCGCGGCCGTTCGCGGGAGTTGGAGCGAGACTCATTGGGGCCGGACTCGGCGGTCCTCGATCGCGCCAGGGTACATACCACCTCGACAGCATCGCAAGGGGACTCGTACCGCTGACGCCGACCTCGCACAAGGACGATGGCAGCGATTGGCACGAAATGTCTCGAGATGTCCGCGACGTGGTGTGTGCTCATCGAGCCGGGATGATCATGTCGCGTTCTTGCGGAAATGACGGCGGCCAGCGACGTGCTCCGGCGCTCGATGCTCACAACACACAACGTCACTGCGCGCGCATAAGGCCATGAGCACCTTTCTCCCAACGACGATGCCGGAGAAAGAGAGAGGGATCGATGAAAACGAATCACACGATACACGACAGACACGATCATCAGCACGGGCCCGACTGCGGGCACAAGACCATCGAACACGATGGCCACAAGGATTATCTTCACGACGGGCACCTGCATCATCTCCACGAGGGACACGTCGACGAGCACGTTCTCGCCGCGGGCAAGACGAATCCGGCTGGCTGCACGCCGCCCCATACGTGCACCGGACACGACGCGAGCCATACCCACGGCGGAACGTGTGGACATGACGCCGTTTCGCACGGCGACCATGTCGACTATGTCGTCAACGAACACTTGCATCACCCGCACGATAAGCACTGTGACGACCACGGGGCGGTACGGCTCGCCCGAAGCTAGCGTGACGGAAGACGCGCTGGCTCGACTTCGACTCGACGTCGGGTAGCTGTCGGGGCCGCTCGCCGGCCCCGATCAGCTGCCCGGTCTCAACTCTCAACGGCCATGCCCGCCGCCACCACCATGCCCGCCCCCGCCAGCATGCCCGGCCCCGGCGAAGCCGCCATGCCCGGCGAAGCCGCCATGCCCGCCGAAGCCTGGGTGCCCATGCGCAAAGCCGTGGCCCCACCCGCCATGATCAAAGTGGTGGCCATGATCCCAGCCCCCGCCACCGAACCAGCCATCGACGTAGACGTCAGGGCCGTAGGCCGCGGGCCCGTAACCAACGGGCTCCGCGCACGCGGACAGGCCAAGACCGACGCCGACCAGCAGCACCATTATTGTTCTCGTGAAGATCCGGCTACGATTCCTCATCACTACCCTCTCCTACATCCGGTCGTATACGTCGACGTAGCTCGCGGTGTGGCCGGCTCCGTCGGTCAATACGCCTTTGCATGTCATCTTCTGGTGGTCCGCCGAGA
>QHSB01000734.1 GCA_003220335.1 Candidatus Rokuibacteriota bacterium | reverse complement strand
CCGCGGACACCGAGCCGCTTGTCTGCTCGCTCGGGCGCCTGGCCGCCGCCGGGGGGCGCGCCGGACTCTGGGACGCTTCACGCGAATTTCCCCTCGCGCGATGCGCGGCTGCGATCAGAGGGGGAGCCCGCTGGTTACTCGATCTCGGCCTTCGATCCGGGGACCGGGTCGTGCTCTTCGGCGAGAACTCGGTCGCGTTCTCCGTCGCCTACTTCGCCATTCATGCCGCCGGCGGTATCGCGGTACCGATCGGCTCCGACGTCTCGGTTGAGAGCGTCCAACAGTCGCTCGAGGACTGTGCTCCGTCGCTCGTGCTGGCTGAAAACCCCAGCAAGGTGCCGGCGTCGGCCGCGCGGCCGATCCCGGCGCCCGAGCAGTGGGCCGCGTCGGACGCCGCCTTCAAACCGCGCTGTTCCGTCGAACGTCCGGCCGACCTGCTGTTTACCACCGGTACGACGGGACGCAAAAAGGGAGTGCTGCTGAGCCACGGCCACGTCGCGAACGCGGCAACGAACATCAACGCGTTCGTGGGGACCTCGGGCGATGACATCGAGGTGGTGCCGATTCCCCTGAGCCATTCCTTCGGCCTGGGCCGCCTGCGTTGCTGGGCGCAAGTCGGTCACCGTTTGGTGCTCGAGCCAGGGCTCCGCAATCCCGCGCTCCTGTACAAGCGGCTCGTGGACACCAAGGCGACGGGTCTCGCGATCGTCCCCGCCGGGGTCGCGCTGCTGCGACGACTGGTCGGCGCCCGTCTCGCGGAGGTCGGGACGCACTTGCGCTACCTCGAGCTCGGCAGCGCTGCGTTATCCCAGGATGATCGCCGCTTCCTGACCGAGACGCTGCCTACGACCCGCATGTGTCATCACTATGGGCTCACCGAGGCGTCGCGCGCCGCCTTCTCCGATCTGCATCGGGACGGGGCAAAACCCAACAGCATCGGGCGTCCGGCGCCGAACGTGGAGATCCGGATCGCCGACGAGCAGGGCCGCTCGTTGCCGGCTGCGGAGGCGGGTGAAATCACGGTGCGCGGGGGGATGGTGATGCAGGGATACTGGCAGCAGCCCGAACTGACGAGCGCGACGCTTCGCGACGGTTGGCTCCGGACAGGTGACGAAGGATGGATGGATGATGATGGCTACCTCTATCTCCGCGGTCGCAAGGGAGACATCATCAACGTGGGCGGGTTGAAGGTCGCTCCGCACGAGATCGAGCGCCGGTTATGCGAGATCCCCGGCGTGCGGGAAGCCGCGTGCATCGGCGCGCCCGATCCCCGCGGCGTGCTCGGCCAGGTGGTCAAAGCATTCCTTGTTTCGGATGCAGAACCCGGCGAACTCGACATCGCGGAACGCCTCCGCCGCGTTCTCCCGGAGCACGAGCTGCCCCGCCTCATCGAGCGTGTCGCGGCGTTACCGAAGACGGCGTCCGGCAAGATCAAACGCGCGGAGCATGAGAGGTCTCGTCAAGCTGTGCGAACACTTCGGCGGACTTCTCGGACTCATGAGCCTACCCCGTGACGTACCGTTCGCTCACCGCGTTGATGCCGATAAGCGGAGGCCCGCCCCCCTCGCATCCCGGATGCGTGACGAGGTGCGCGACGTCGTGATGGCGGTGCGTCGTCTGTACTTCATCAGGGTCTGGAAGATGGACCTCGGCGAAGGAACCGTGATCTCGCTGAGTGCGAAGCTCGACAAGACGAACCCGCGCGGCATCCACATCGGGCGCTACAGCGTGGTGGCGTTCGGGGCGTCCGTCCTCACCCACGACTTCGTGAACCGCTGCGATCGCGATGTGCACATCGGCGACGACTGCTTCATCGGCGCGCACTCGATCATCCTGCCGGGCGTCACCCTCGGGGACAACTGCATCGTCGCCGCCGCCAGCGTCGTCGCGCGCAACGTGCCGGCGGGGTCGCTGGTGGCCGGCAACCCGGCGCGCATCGTCGAGAGCAATCTCAAAACCGCCCATTACGGGATTCGGATACCGCGCGAGCCCTGAGCACGATCAGCGCCATGCACCCCAGAATCCCCCAGCTCGACGCCGTCCGCGGCGTGGCCATTGTGCTCGTGATCCTGCACAACACGACCGCCGAGTACCCGTCGCTGCACCTGCAGCACCTGTTCGCCAACGGATGGATGGGCGTCGATCTCTTCTTCGTCCTGTCGGGGTTCCTCATCACCGGGATCCTCGTCGACACGAAGCACTCGGAGGGCTACGTCACGAACTTCTACGCCAGGCGGTGTCTCAGGATCTGGCCGCTGTACTACTCCCTCATCATCTTCATGTTCGTCGTCGTTCCCGTGCTGCGTCCGTCGGACACCCAGACCATCCTCGAGCGGTCGTCGCCTTGGTGGGCGTACCCGCTGTTCCTTCAGAACCTCCTCGTTCCGAGTCCG
>QHSB01000482.1 GCA_003220335.1 Candidatus Rokuibacteriota bacterium | reverse complement strand
CGCCGCCGGCCGTCCGCCCACTCCGCGCGACCGAGGTCGAAGCTGCGGTCGCGGCCGTCCACGAGCGCGCGCACGGCGGCGGACGGGTCGCGCGGCACGCCGAAGTTACGGCAGGCGTCGCGGCCGCGCCCGGTGAGCACGGCGCCGACCGGCATCCGTCCACCCGCGGCGCGCACACCGTTGACGACCTCGTTGAGCGTGCCATCGCCGCCCACGGCCACCACGAGCGGCGCGCCGGCCACCGCGGCCTCGCGCGCCAGCCGCTCGCCGTCGCCGGGCCCGCGTGTCTCGGCGTGCTCGGCGGGCAGCGTGGCGTCGACGAGGGCGCGCAGCCGCCGCCACGCGCGCGCCGTGCGGCCGCCGCCCGCGGCGGGATTGACGACAATGAGGGCGCGGGTCACTCGAAGAGCGAGATCTGGAGCGCGGCCGCCGCCGTCGCGGCGCGGGCTCGCGCGCGCGCCCGGGCGGCCTTCGACATCGGTTTGCGGGGCTTCTCCCGCGGCGGCGCCGCCTTCGGCAGCTTCCAGCCCTTCTGGTGCGCGATGCGCTCGCCCTGCTTGATCAGCAGCATATCGACGAGCCGCGCGAGGGGATTTCTCAGAAGGGTGAGGTACTTCTCCCAGTACTTCGGCGAGTGCGCCAGCGTGCGCATCTGGTCGAGGGCCAGCGTGAGCGCCGCCCGATCGCCCTTCTTCGCGGCCAGCCGCAGATCGCCCATGATCTTCTGGCCGCTGACCCGCGACGGCGCCGTCTTCGCCACCCGCGCGGAATGCTATCACGAAGCCCGGCCAGTGAAGTGCTCGCGCGGCGCCGCTCGCGTGTCTACTGAGTACGCGCAGAATCCTGCACGATATCCCGACGGTCGTGTGGGCGATTGGCGGCGAAACACGCGACACTCCCGGTCGTCGTCGAACCGAGGGAAATGCGCGGATACTGGATATACTGCGAGGAATGCGATTTCCGCGGTGCTGTATGGGTCTGGATAATAGAAGACAACCGGGCTCGCTAACAAGCGGTTGGAGCGGTCCGGCATTAACCCGCGTGTGGACGTCGCCGCGTTGAGCGCCGGCCGCTCAGCCGCCAACCGTTAGACGGCGAAGAGGAGGAGGGGATCATGCCAAGACTGGTTGCCGCAGCGGTTCTTGCATTGCTTTGGACCGCCGTCGCCGCAGCGGGTGACTCTCCCCCGAGACATACCATCGATCTCAATGAGCCCGGGGTCCTTGAAGCCCTTCAGCGCTCCAACCCGACGCACTACGAGACGGTTCGCAAGATCCTGGAAGGAGTGCTCCAGCGGTCTGACAATGACGTGCCGCGTTGGATCCAGACGAACTTTGCCGCGCGCGATGTGAACTATATGCCAGTCGTGCTGACGAGCCACCCACCAAAGAGGCGCCTGTCGTTTGCTCTTGATGCCACGCGGTACGAGGCCGTCCTGATTCTCACTAACGTGCGCGGCGACATTGTTCCAGCGAAGTAGGCGATGCTTGTTCAGCGCAGCCGGATGTCGTAGTCCTCGCGGTGCTCCTGCTTGTCCACCGGCTGCACGATCACCTTGACGTCCAGCGCGGCCTCCAGTCGCGCCAGCTCCTCGCGCCCCTCGCCCTCGAAGTAGACGGCGAGGTCGGGGTGCACGCGCGCGATCACCTCGTGGCGCGCCGGCTCGGACTCGGCGGCGAGCTTGGCCTGGATCACGCGATAGACCTCGGCGGCCAGCGTCTCGTTGGACTTCGTCACGCCGTTGCCCCGGCAGGTCGGGCACGTCACCGAGAGGAGCGCGCGCAGGTCCTGGCGGACGCGCTTGCGCGTCATCTCCACGAGGCCGAGCTCGGAGATCTCGAGCACGTTCGTGCGCGCTTTGTCCTCGGCCAGCGCGCGCGTGAGGGCCTTGTACACCTGCTCGCGGTGCTCGAGGACCTCCATGTCGATGAAGTCGATGATGATGATGCCGCCGAGGTCGCGCAGCCGGATCTGGCGCACGACCTCGCCCACCGCCTCCATGTTGATCTTGAGCACCGTCTGCTCGAAGTCGCGCTTGCCCACGTACTTGCCGGTGTTGACGTCGATGGAGACGAGGGCCTCGGTGTGGTCGATCACGATGTAGCCGCCGGACTTGAGCCACACGCGCCGGCGCAGCGCCTTCTCGATGTCCTTCTCGATGCCGTAGTGGTCGAAGACCGGGGCGCGCTCCGAGTAGAGCTTCACGCGGTCCTCGAGGGCGGGCACCAGCGCCCGCACGTACTCCAGGCACTTGGTGTGGACCTCGGCGCTGTCGACGACGAACTCGTCCACCTCGGGCGAGAAGAGGTCGCGCACCACGCGAAACGTGAGATCGGCCTCCTCGTGGAGCACCGAGGGCGACGTGGCCTGCGCGTAGCGCGCCTGGATCTGCGCCCACAGCCGCGAGAGGAACTCGACGTCGGCGGCGAACTCGGCCTCGCCCTTGCCCTCGGCGTTCGTGCGGAGGATGAAGCCGCCCGGCGGCAGGTCGAGCGAGCGCAGGGCGGCCCGCAGCCGGTCGCGCTCGCGATCGTCGCGGATGCGCCGTGAGACGCCGACATGCTGCGACTGGGGCATGTACACGAGGTAGCGCCCGGGCAGCGAGATGAACGACGTGGCGCGCGCGCCCTTGGTGCCGAGCGACTCCTTGGAGACCTGGACGAGGACTTCCTGGCCGCGGCTCAGCATCTGCTCGATCGGCGCCACCGCCTCGCGGCGCGGGGGCTCGGCCTCGTCGACCTCGGCGTCGGCGACGTCCTCAGCCTCGTCGGCGGGGAGGGCGACGGGCGCGGCCTCGACGCCGCGGCTGGCCGTGTAGTCGCCCGCGTACAGGAAGGCGTCCTTGGCCAGGCCGATGTCCACGAAGGCCGCCTGCATACCGGGGAGCACGTTGGTGACGGTGCCCTTGTACACGCTCCCCACGATCGAGCGGTGGCGGTGCCGCTCGAGGTACAGATCGGTGAGGAGGTTACCTTCCTGGACGGCGACGCGGGTCTCGATCGGGCCCGCGTTGACGACAATGCGCTTGCTCACGGCAGCACCCCTTGGGCGCGCTCGAGCGATCCGCGACCGCCTGAGCGCGTCTCATTGGAACTGCCGCATCCGCACGGAGAGCAGGAGCCCGAGGCCGATCAGGGAGACCAGCATGGACGTGCCGCCATAGCTCATCAGCGGCAGGGGCACGCCCACCACGGGCAGGAGGCCGGTGACCATTCCGACGTTGACGAGCACCTGCGTCGCGAGCAGGGCCGTGACCCCGAGCGCGATCAAGCGGCCCACCGGCTCGCGCGACGTCGCCGCGATGTCGAAACCGCGGAGCAACAGCAGCGTGTAGCAGGTGAGCAGCACCAGGCACCCGACGAACCCCCACGTCTCGGCGAATACGGCGAAGATGAAATCCGTGTGACGCTCCGGGAGAAAGGCGAGCCGGCTCTGCGTGGCGCCGGCGACGCCCTTGCCCAAGAGCTGTCCTGAACCGATCGCGATCTTGGCCTGGATGACGTTGTACGCGCTCCCGAGCGGATCGCGGAACGGATCCAGGAAGACGAGAATGCGTTCCCGTTGGTACTCCTTCATCGCGAGGAACCACACCAGGGGCAGCGCGGCCAGGGCGGCGAGCGCAACCCCGCCCAGCAGCCGCAACCGGATCCCGGCACCCACGAGAAGAGCCGTCAGCACGGGGAAAAGCAGCAGTGTGGTGCCGAGGTCCGGCTGCTTGACGATCAGCAGCGCCGGCACGACGAGCACCGGCGCCGTCAGCGCCAGCGTCATCTTGCCGACCGGCTGCGCCCAGCGGGACGTCAGCACCCACGTGGCCATCAACACGAAGCAGATCTTGAAGACCTCCGAGGGCTGCACCGACATCGGCCCGAGCAGGATCCAGCGCCGCGCGCCGGAAACCGTTCGGCCCATGACGAAGACGGACGCGAGCCCGATGAGGCCCAGCAGGAAGAAGAGCGGCGCCAGGCGGACCAGGCGCCGGTAATCGATCGAAGCCACCACGACGAGGGCACCGAGGCCCACGGCGAACCAGGCGAGCTGGCGGAAGGCGACGTTGCCGCCGGCGCGCCCGATGTGCAGGCTGGCCAGCGTGGTCGCGCTCAGGATCACGAGGCCGCCCATGGCGCCCAGCAGCGGCCAGTCCACGTTCTGCAGCAGCCGCCGGTCGATCCCGCCCAGGACGGTCATGGAGAAGAGTCTAGCCGCTGATGTCGAGGCTCGCGACCTTCTCGAAGAAGATCGCGTTGTAGATCGCGCGCGCGATCGGCGCGGCCACGGAGCCGCCGTGGCCCCCGCGCTCGACGAGCACCACGATCACGACCTCGGGATCCCGCACCGGCGCGAACGAGGCAAACCATGCGTGGTCCTGCCCCTTCTCCGATTTCGAGTTGGCCATCGTCTGCGCCGTGCCCGTCTTGCCCGCGATGTCGAGGCCGGGAATGCGCGCGGCGATGCCGGTGCCGTTGGGGGTATTCACGACCGCCCACATACTCTGGCGCAGGAACGCCCAGACGGCGGGGTTCAGCTCGACGTGCCCGTTGACGCTGCCGGCATCGCTCCAGACGACGCCGCGCTCGCGCCGCTCGATGCGCTGTACGAGCCGCGGCTTCCACAGCACGCCCCCGTTGGCGATGGCGGACATGAAGCGCGCGATCTGCATCGGCGTCGCGAGCAGCTGGCCCTGGCCGATCGACATGTTCACGGTCTCGCCGGGGTGCCACACGGGCGGCTTGCCCTTGCGCGGCGACTTGGGCGCGGGGATCAGCCCGAACTTCTCGGTGCCGAGCTCGATGCCGGTGCCGATGCCGAAGCCAAAGGCCGCCGCGTACTTCGTCATCGCGGGTGCGCCGACCTTGAGGCCGGCGCCGTAGAAGAAGATGTCGCACGACTGCGCGACGGCGCCCATGAGATCGACGCTGCCGTGCCCTTCCTTCTTCCAGTCGCGGAAGACGCGGCCGCCGAAGGGGAACTCGCCCTGGCAGTGGACCCGGTCCGCGGGCGTGAGGGTGCCCTCCTGCAGCCCGGCCGCCGTGAGCACCATCTTGAAGACGGAGCCCGGCGGATACTGGCTCTGGATCGTCCGGTTGAGCAGCGGGAAGTCCGGGTCCTTCATCACGCGCAGCCACGCGTCGCGATCGATGGCGCCGGTGAAGCGATCGATCTCGAACGCGGGCGTGGAGACCATGGCCAGCACGTCGCCGTTGCGCGGGTCCATCACCACGACGGCACCCGTCTTGCCCTCCATCAACTTCTCGGCGACCTCCTGCACGCGGCGGTTGACCGTCGTCACCACCTGCGCGCCGGGATTCGGCTCGGTGGACTGCACGAGGCGCACGGGCCGGCCCATCGCGTCCACCTCGATGCGCTCGCCGCCGTCCTTGCCGCGCAGGAACTCGTCGAGCAGCCGCTCGAGTCCCGTCTGGCCCACCATGTCGCCGCGGCGGTACCGGCCCTGCTTGAGCTGCTCGTCGTTCGCCTCGCGGACGTAGCCGAGCAGGTGCGCGGCGAACCGGCTGTTCGGGTACACGCGCTGGGGCTCGACCTCCACGATCACGCCGGGCAGCTCGAGCTTCCACTCCTCCACCTTCTGCATGTCCGCGATCGACAGGCCGCGGCGGATCCGAACGGGCAGGAACGAGTCGGACGAGACCTTCGCCACCGCATCGACCAGCTCCTGAAATGGGATCTGGAGCAGCACGGCCAGCCGGCCCAGCGTCGCGTCGCGCTTGTCGGGGTCGCGCTCGAGCTCGCGCGGGATCAGCGACAGCGTGAACGCGGGCCGGTTGTCGACGAGCGGCAGGCCGTTGCGGTCGAAGAGGATGCCGCGCGGCGCGGCGATGGGCCGGATGCGGATGCGGTTCTTGTCGGAGGCCTCCTGGAAGCGGCCACCCTCGAGGACTTGCAGGTACCAGAGCTGGCAGACGATGACGAGCAGCGCCGCGCTCACCGCGATCGACATGGCGACGATGCGCTTCTGCCCGGGGTCGT
>QHSB01000481.1 GCA_003220335.1 Candidatus Rokuibacteriota bacterium | reverse complement strand
GCTCGTAGATGCGGTTGTACGTCTCGACGAACTCCGGGTCCTGCCGCGCGGCGAACTCCCACTCCGGATAGATGTAGCCGCGCGCCGCCTTCATCTTGGCAATCAGCGCGTCCGCGCGCTGCGCCGTGCTGTGCTCGGCCATCGACTACCTCCGTTTCAGTCTGGGCAAGAGCCGCGTCGCCGCCTCGTCGACCTGGGCCAGCTGGTCGCCGCCCGCGAAGCGCAGCGCGATGTGGCGGGCGCCGGCGTCGATCCAGCGCTGGACCCACTCGACGCCGCCCTCGATCGGTCCGGCGTAACCGGCCTGGCGCGCCTTGATGACCTTGGCCGGCGCCGCGTAGTACGTCTCGAGGAAGCGGTCCATCCGCGTCTGGGCGGCGGCCGGGTCCGGGTCGAGCGCCAGCGTCAGATAGGCGGCGCCGGTGACGGCGTCGGGCGCGCGACCAGCCGCCTGGGCGGCCGCCCGAACACGCGGGAAGTGCTCGGCGAAGAACTCGACGCCGGGGCCGGTGGGAAACCACGCGTCGAAGCGTGCGGCCTCGCGCAGGGCCGTCGGGCCGCTGCCACCGATCCAGATCGGCGGCCCGCCCGCGCGCGGCGGCTTCGGCTCCATGGTGACGTCGTCGAGCGTGAAGTGCTTGCCGTGAAATGCGACGTGGTCGCGGCTCCAGAGCGCGCGGCAGATCTCGAGCGTCTCGAGAAAGCGGCCCACGCGGCGGTCCCACGGCACGCCGGCGGCGGCGAACTCCTTGCGGATCGCGGGCGCGTCGGCGGCGATGCCGACGCCGAGGATGACGCGGCCCTCGGCCACGCGATCGAGGGTGCCGATCACGTGAGCGAGCACGACCGGAGGACGCAGCGCCGGCAGCAGCACGCCGGTGCCGATGCGCACGCGCCGCGTGCGCGCCGCGATGGCCGACATCAGCGTGAGGGGCTCGTGGCGGGGCCGCGCCGTGAGCGAGTCGCCGACCCACACGGAGTCGAAGCCGACGGCCTCGGCGCGCTCGGCCATCGCCAGCAGCGGTCCGGTCTCGGGACGGCCGGACATCACGACCTCGCGCGTGGGAATGAGGACGCCGAACTCGACGGCCATAGGGCCCGGATCATATACGACGGAATGGGCGGAGGGAATTCCCCCCGCCCATTCCCTCGGTCACCTCCTCTCCGCCCCTTCCGAGGGTGATGCCGAGGCCCCTGCCCCCGACTCGAACGAATCGACCGTGACTCGATAACTCGTCGCCCCGTCCGGTGCCAGCACTTCGAAGTAGGTCCGACCGTCACCGGGGACGGGCCCCTCGATCAACATCACCTCGCTGGACAGCGTCTGGCCCGCCTCGTTAACGCCGTCGATCCGGATCGTGACGTTGTCGACCGGCACGTCGTAGAGATTGTTGATGTAACCCTGCAGCGTCGGGTACCCCTGAGCGTCGCGATTCATCGCCCACTCCACCGTCAGCGAGCCCACGGAGTCAGGCTCGGCCGCGCTCGCGGGCGCGACCAGCAGTGTCGCCACCGAGAGCGACGCCACGAGACGAACGAGCGCGACGAGCACGGCGACGTGAAGCCGCGTCATCGCATCGGCCCCAGCTCCCCGTGCTCGGCAAGCACGCGGGCATCCGTCTGGTACACGCTCGGGCTCGTGCCGGTGACGCGACGAAACGTGGCCGAGAAGTGACTGCAGCTCCGAAATCCCACCGCATGCCCGACGGCGCCGATCGACAGCTCTCGGGCCGCTAGCAACACGCGCGCCCGGTCGATGCGTCGTCGCACAATGAACTGGTGCGGCGACACTCCGGTGGCCTGCTTGAAGAGGCGCGTGAGATGGCAGGGGCTCAGCTGCGCCAGCGCGCTCAGCTCGGCGAGCGGGAGCGCCCGCGGCAGGTTGCCCTCGATGAATTCGGTGACTCGACGGAGTCTCGCTCCCGGCAGCCCGTTGTTCATACATCCTCTCCACTCATGATTGGCGGTCGCTCCATCCGCCTCCGAGCGATCACTCACCGCGGGTGTCCGTCGGCTCGGCGTCGGCGTCCCCTCCCTCGATCGTCCTGATGACCCAGCCGTCGCTCTCGTGGGCGAAATCCACCTTCACCAGATCACCCTCGGCAAGCGCTTCGAGAAGTTCGGCATCGGTGGCCCGAAGGCGCAGACCGTCGCCCATCGTGACCACGCTCTCGGCGCGATCGATCGACCGGATCGTGCCGATCGTGTAGCCCCGGTAATCAGGCGCGCGCACGTCGGCGGTCGCGCGGCCGACGACGAGCGCCACCACCGCGGCCGCGGCGAGCGCGACGAGGGTTTGTGTCATGGCGCCTGGCTGTCGAGGGACCGATTCGGGTTCACGTCCGACATCGCCGGGGATGCCGACGCTCCTTCGGCCGGCTCCGAGGAAGACTCCGAGGCCGGTCCGGAGCCGCCCCCATTGATGTGGGACAGCGGGCCATTGCTGAACTCCGAGTCGGCTGGGATCCGCGAACTGCTGAACCCCGACCGGCCAATCATGTGTGGCCGGGAGGTGTCGCACGGCAGCGGACCGATCTCGGGCGTATCGGTTCGACCCTGGTAGAGGCAGACCCTGTCATCGGTCCCCGCCGGCCTCGCGGCGGGGCGCTCCTCCGAAGCGAGCGCAGGCGTAACCAGCATCGTCGTCACCGACACGAACATCACGAGCCGAAGCCATCGACGTCTCAAGCGCATGGGCGTTCCTCCATACTCCCGGTGTACCGGGCGAAGCACGCCCCCGCCGTTAAGAGTTCGAAAAGAAATGTGAACGCCGCGTCCGCCGCCGCAACACTCGGCGACGACGACCGGCTCGGTCGGGCGGGACTTGACGAGGCGGAGTATCGAGGGGGGCCGCGGGGCCCCCCATTTTCCTAACCGGGCAGGCCGAGCTCGACGAGGAGGCCGCCCCCGGGCGCGTTGACCGCGCTGACGGTCCCACCGTGAAGCTGAATGGTCCGATGCACGATCGTCAGGCCGAGGCCGACGCCACCGGTGCCGCGATCTCTGGCGTCGCCGACGCGGTAGAACGGCTGAAAGATGTAGGGCAGCGCCGCGTCCGGGACGCCGCCGCCATGATCGCGGACCCAGATGCGGATGCGCGCCGGCACGGCGTGCGCGTCATGCCGCATGCCGACCGCAACCACGGTGCCCTCGCGCGTGTGCCGGACCGCGTTGCGCACCACGTTCTCGACGGCGCTGTGCAGCAGCTCGGGATCGCCGAGCACGACGGCGTCGCACGTCTCGGCAATCTCGACCTCCCGGCCGCGGCTCTTCGCCTCGAACGCGGCATCCTCCGCCACCTCGCGCACGATGTCCGCGAGATCGACCGGCTTTCGGGCGGGCGCGGCGGTTCCGCTCTCCAGCCAGGCCAGCATCAGGAGCTGCGCGATCAGCGCGTTCAGGCGCTCGGCTTCGCGCTCGATGCGGTCCAGGACCGCCTGATCCTCACTCCCCTGCTGGCGCGCGAGACCGAGCGCGACGTTGAGACGCGCCAGCGGCGAGCGCAGCTCGTGAGAAATGTCGCGCAGCAGCCGTCGCTCGGCCGTGACCAGCGCATCCAGCCGCTCGGCCATGCGATCGAAGTCCCGGCCGAGCTCCATGAACTCGTCCGTCCTGCGGCCCATCGTGGACCCCACCCGCACGCTGAGGTCTCCCTTCGCCAGCGCGCGGGTCGCCGCCCGCAGGGTCGCCAGCGGACGCACGACGTAGCGGGCCAGCCCGTAGCAGGCCGCCGCCGCCGTCACCAGCACGGCGAGGAGCCGAAGCCCCTGCGCGTACAGCCCATCGTGAAGCAGCCGCATCAGGCCGATCGGTACCGCCGCCACGAGGACGTAGCGGCGCTCGCCACTCACCGTCACCGCCCGCGCCTTCACCGCCGTGTGGCCGTCGGCCTCCATCTCGGTCTGGCCGCTCGCCAACGCCCGCGCCGCCACCATCGCCACCGGCTTCGGCGGCACCGTCCGCCCCGACACGTCGTAGCCGTCAGGGTCGAGGAGGACGGCGTGGATCCGCGTGGTGCGCTCGAGCTCGTCGAGGAAGCGGGCCAGCTTCCGCGGCCCGCCGCGATCGAGAATGGCCACCGCCTCGTGCGCGTGGCTGGTCAGCACGCTCTCGCTGAAGCGGCTCACGCGCACCTCGACCGGTGTCGTGGTGGCCGTGATCGCGAGCTCGAGGGCCAGGGCCACGAGAACGAGAGACGTCCAGAACCAGAGGAGAATCTTGAGAAAGACGCCCGGCACCATCAGAGTCGGCCCGGCACGCCCTGGCGCGTGTACAGGTAGCCGACGGCTCGCAGCGTCGTGATGCGCTCGCCGCCGTCCGGGCGCGGGCCGAGCTTCTTGCGGACCCGGCTCACGTGCACGTCGATGCTGCGATCGAACGGCAGCAGGCTGCGTCCCAGGGCCCCGCGCGCGAGGTCTTCGCGGCGGACGACCGAGCCGGCCGCGCGCATCAGCAGCTCGAGCAGCGCGAACTCCACCGCCGTCAGCTCGACGGGCGCGCCCGCGCGCCGCACGAGGCGCCGGTCGATCTCCACCGCCACGTCGTCCACGCTGAGCCGCTCGGGCAGCCGCTCGCCGGGCCCGCCGCCGTCCGGCTGCGTGCGACGCAGGATGGCGCGGATGCGCGCCACCAGCTCGCGCGGGTTGAAGGGCTTCGAGAGATAGTCGTCGGCGCCGAGCTCGAGCCCCACGATGCGGTCCACGTCGTCGCCGCGCGCGGTGAGCATCAGCACGGGGATCCTGGACGTCGCGCGCAGCGCGCGAAGCACGTCGAAGCCGCTCACGCCCGGAAGCATCACGTCGAGCAGCGTGAGCTGGTAGTCGCCGGAGGCCGCCCGGTCCACGGCGCGCGTGCCATCGGTCTCCGCGTCGAGCGAGAACCCTTCGCGCGCGAGATATTCGCCCACCAGCTCGGCCAGCTCTGCGTCGTCGTCGACGAGCAGCACGCGTGTCATGGGGGTCGGGGCGTTCGGCCTCACCGCCGTCATTCAACACCCAGAATCGTCCCGGCGCACGCCGGCGATGGTTAAGAAGTGTGAACGCGCCGCTAGACTCGAAAATCGAGGATGTAGAGCCCGCCGATGACCCGGTCGACGGTGTAGAGCACCTGGCGCTCGTCGATCAGGACGTCGTTGAGCTGGACGGCCTTGACCGGCGATCGGCGCAGCGCCGGCGGCACGAAGGCCGCGATCTCCTTCGGCCGGAACGGGTGCCGCACGTCGAAGGCACGCACGCCGCCGTTGAAGAACGTGCCGACGACGACGTCCTCCGAGATGAAGCCGCCGGGCCGGTTCTCGTGCAGGTTGTGGGCGCCGAAGCGGCCGCCGCGGCCGGCGAACTGCTTCACGGGCGGCAGCGGACAGGTGGCGATCGGCACCGGCTTGTCCTCGCGCCGCGCGTCGACGATCCACACGAGCTTCGGCCAGTCCTTGGCCGCCTCGCGCACCGACTCGTCGCTGACGACGAGCAGGCCCTTGTCGAAGAAGGGCACGACGGTGTGGCAGAAGCCGGGGAAGGGCGGCTGATAGTCCCAGCGCCCGAGCAGGCGCGGGCGGGCCTTGTCGGCGATGTCGAGCACCAGCGCGCCGCCGTCGATGTAGCCGACGTAGGCGCGGTCCGGCCGCCGCGGATACACGTTGGTGTTGTGCGCGCGGTAGCCGGTGTCGAAGGTCGGATGGCGCGGCAGCGCGGGCTCGGCGTCGCCGTCGCGCGTGCCGGGCAGCCACCAGCGGCCGACCTCGCGCGGCCGCGTGGGCTGGCGGACGTCGACGATGCGGTAGCACTGGTCGTCGCGCGGGTTGCGCGGCGTGAAGTCGGGCGCGCCCGAGGCCATGTGCACGTACTCGCCGTCCACCCACCACAGGTGATGGACGCCGCGCGAGGCCGGCCCCGAGGCGTCGAAGAACGTCACCGACCTGGGTTTGGCGGGATCGGCGACGTCGAAGATCTCGAAGCCGGCAGGCTTCAGGCCCGGCTCGCGCGTCTGGTAGGCGACGACGAGCAGGTCGTCGACGAGATCGAGCGAGTTGCTGCGCATCCGGTCGTGGGGCAGCGCGGTCTGCACGATGACGCTCGGCTTCTTCGGATTCGTGACGTCGACGGCCGTGACGTTCTTGGGCGCCGACTCGTGCGCGATCCACAGCACGCGGCGGCGATCGCGCGTGCGCTGGATGGCCATGCCCTCGCCGCAGTTGCCGAAGCCGTCGAGCGCGTGGTGCGCGAGCAGGCGCATGCCGGGCATCAGGCCCTCCCCTTCTCGACGGCCGCGCGCTCGACGCGACGCTTCATGGTCCCCTCGCTGTTCGAGCGCCGGCTTTGCCGGCGCAATCCCGTTCTGGGGGGAGGCAGGTCGGAGCGCGCCGTCAGGCGCGCGACGACCGTCGGAAGGGGGGCGAAGCCCCCCTCCGAGCCTAAAACTGCACCGGCGTGGGCGGCATCTTGCCGCTGGCGTAGAGCGCGGGCAGCTCGGGGGACGCGTTCTCCCAGACGAGCA
>QHSB01000480.1:10593-13273 GCA_003220335.1 Candidatus Rokuibacteriota bacterium | reverse complement strand
CCCATTCGAGACGTCACCGGACAGTTCGCCGCATCCGACGGCGACCAGTCCTACAGCGAATGGCGGGCGCTTGTCCGCGCCGAACGCGGCAGCGGTCAGATTCACCTCTCGTGGAACGTCAAGCCCGCCCAGAGCCTTCTGCTCATCCAGGGGACCCGGGGCATCGTTCGGGTCGATCTGCATGGCATGACGGTGACGACGCGACGAGTCCTCCCGCTGCCGGAGATGCTTCAGCGGGTGATCAACGCCGCCGGCGAGGGAGCCCAGACGTTGGCTCAGCTTCCCGTGAGCGTCCTGCGCGTCGCGAGTGGGCGCATCGTGCGCCATCACGGTTTACACGATCTGGTGGCGACGTACTACGAGAACCTGCGAGCCGGCAAGCCGGCGCCCGTCACGGCGGAACAGGCCGTGCCGATCGTGGACTGGATGGAACGCGTGGCGCGCGAAGCCGATGAGGCGAAGCGTCGCTACATGGCACAGCTTCCGCGACGACTCACCGCGCCCGTCTTGCTCACGGGCGCCACCGGCTTCATCGGCCGACGCCTGCTGCAGCGCTTGTTCGCGAATGGCGAGCGCGTGCGGGTGCTCGTGCGCCAGCCGACCCGCGAGCTGATGCGAGACGAGCGCGTCGAGGTCGTCGCCGGCGACCTCGCCGATCCAAAGGCCGTCGACCGCGCGGTGGCGGGCACCTCGCTCGTCTATCACGTCGGAGCCGCCACGCGGGGCAGCGCCGGTGACTTCGAGCGCGGCACCGTCCGGGGGACCCACAACATCGTCGAGAGCGTCGTGAGACACGGCGTCACGAAACTCGTGTACATCAGCTCGCTGAGCGTATTGCACACGGCCGCCATCGGCAAAGATCACACGGTCACCGAAGCCTGGCCCCTGGAGCCGTGCCCGCACAAGCGTGGCGTGTACACGGAGACCAAGCTCGAGGCCGAACGGATCGTCCTCCGGGCCGTGCGCGAGCGCGGCGTGCCCGCGGTGATCTTGCGACCGGGACAGGTCGTCGGCCCCGGCGCCGCGCTGCTGACCGCGGGCGTGGCGCAGCGACTCAAGGGACGCCTGCTCATCCTCGGCAACGGCCGAACGCCCCTGCCCACGGTCCACGTCGACGACCTGATCGACGCCATCGTGCAGGCGAGCCGGGGCGAGGTGTTCGACGGGTCCATCTTCCACGTGGTGGACGGCGAGATCGTGACGCAGAACGACCTGGCCCGCGAATATGTCGGAACGTCGCAGGAGCGCCTGACGATCTCCCACGTGCCGCGCTGGTGCGTAGCGCTCGGGGTCCTGGGCGTTCAAACGCTGAGCACGCTCCTGCGCCGCCCGGCGCCGGTGTCCCGGTACCGGATACGTTCGGCCTCGACGCCCGGCGTCTTCGATTGCACGGCGGCGAGGGAACGCCTGGGCTGGCGCCCACGCGTCGGCGTGCGGCGTGCGCTCCCGATCGCGACGAACGGCGCGAGGGCACCGGTGAGCCCCGGCGCACGGCTCCGACGCCCGGAGACGACCTAGTCATGTGTGGGATCGCCGGGCAGGTGTCGCTTCGCTCGGATCGGGCGATCGACGTCGCCGCGCTTCAGGCGATGACGCGTGCGCTCGCCCACCGCGGACCCGACGGCGACGGCGAATACGTGTCGCCGGGCGGCGTGGCGGGGCTCGGGCACCGGCGGCTCAGCATCATCGATCTGGTCACCGGCGGGCAGCCGATCTACAACGAGGACCGTTCGGTCGCGGTCGTCCTGAACGGCGAGATCTACAACTTCGAGACGTTGCGTGCGCGGCTCGAGCGCGCCGGGCATCGCTTCGCAACCCGGTCGGACACCGAAGCGATCGCGCATCTCTACGAGGAGGACGGCCTCGATTGCGTGCGGCACCTGCGCGGGATGTTCGCGTTCATCCTGTGGGACGAGCGGCGAGGCCGGCTGCTCGCCGCGCGCGACCGCGTCGGCAAGAAGCCGCTCTACTACGCGGAGCACGGCGGGCGCCTCTCGCTCGCCTCCGAGATCACCGCGCTCTACCGGCTCCGCGATCTGCCGCGCACGCTCGACCCGGAGGCCATCGACCTCTATCTGACGCACTCGTATATCCCGAGCCCGCTCACCATCCTCGCGGGCGTGAGAAAGCTGCCGCCCGCCCACACGCTGATCGTCGAGGGTGGCGCCGTCCGCCTCGAGCGCTACTGGACGCCGCCGACGGCGACGGTGGCGACGACGGAGACGGAAGCGGCGGAGCGGCTGACGCGCGCGCTCGAGGAGGCGGTGCGTCTCCGCTTGATCGCCGATGTGCCGCTCGGCTGCTTCCTGAGCGGCGGCGTCGACTCGAGCATCGTGGTGGCCCTCATGAGCCGCCTGAGCGACAAGCCCGTGCGCACGTTCTCGATCGGCTTCGACCGTGAGCCGTACAGCGAGCTGCCCTACGCGCGGCGGGTGGCCGAGCTCTTCAAGACCGAGCACGAAGAGTTCGTGGTGAAGCCGGACGCCGCCGGCGTGCTGCCCGACCTCGCCGAGCATTTCGGCGAGCCGTTCGGCGACTCCTCCGCGCTGCCCGTCTGGTACCTGTCGCAGCTGGCCCGCTCGCGGGTGACCGTCGCGCTCAACGGCGACGGCGGTGACGAGCTCTTCGCCGGATATCCCTGGTACGCCACGGCCGCCCGCCTCGCAGGGATCGCGCGCCG
>QHSB01000480.1:8697-10484 GCA_003220335.1 Candidatus Rokuibacteriota bacterium | reverse complement strand
CGGCGCCTGCAGCACGCCTTGCCTCGCGCGTACGCGAAGGGCCTCGACCTGCTCGCGCGCGACGACGCGACGCGCTTCGCGGCGTTGCGCCGAACGCTCGAGGAACCGATCCGCGCCCGGCTCTACGCGCCGGCCCTCGCCGCGCGCGTGGACGGCGCCGCCCTGTCGTATCTCGACGCCGCCTATCGTGGCGCCGGCACCGACGATCTGGTGCGCGCGATGGCGATCACCGATGTCATGACGTACCTGCCCGAGGATCTCCTGGTGAAGGTCGACCGCATGGCGATGGCGCACGCGCTCGAGGGCCGCTCGCCGTTCCTCGACGCGGAGGTCGTCGAGCTCGCGCTGGCGTGGCCGGCGCGGCTCAAGCGCGACGCGAACGGCGGCAAGCGCATCCTCAAGCGCGCGTTCGGGCCGCTGTTCCCGCCGGGCTTCCTGGACCGGCCGAAGATGGGCTTCAGCGCCCCCGTGGACGAGTGGTTCCGGAGCGAGCTGCGCTGGCGGCTCGAGGCGCGGCTGTTCGGCGGCGTCTTCGCGGAGGCGGCGCTGGTCGAGCCGGGCGCCGTCCGCGCGCTGCTGCGCGAGCACGATGCCGGTCGCTCGCACGGCGCCACCCTGTGGAACCTCCTCATGCTCGCCGAGTGGTTCGAGCGGTTCGGTGGGAGCATGCGGTGGAGCTGATCTTCTGGCTCTCGGTGGCGCTGCTGGCGTACGCCCACGTCGGCTATCCCGCGCTCGTCGCGGCCCGGGCGCGCCTGCGGCCGCGCCCGCCCCGGCGGGGCGGCGAGCCGATGGTGAGCGTGGTCATCGTCGCCCATGACGAGGCGACGCGGATCGGTGCGCGCATCCAGAATCTGCTGGCCCTCGACTACCCGGCCGATCGGCTGGAGCTCGTGGTCGCTTCCGACGGGTCGTCCGACGGCACTCCCGAGTGTGCGCGCGCCTGGGAGCCCGACGGGGTGACCGTCGTCGCCTTCGAGACGCGGCGCGGGAAGCCCGCCGTGCTGAACGACGTGGTGCCGAAGGCGCGCGGCGAGATCGTGGTCATGGCCGACGCGCGCCAGACGTTCGACCCGCGGGCGATCCGCGAGCTCGTCGCCCCGTTTGCCGACGCCGGCGTGGGCGCCGTGAGCGGCGAGCTGATCCTGACGGCCGGCGGCGACGCGACGCGGGTGGGCGAGGGCGTCTCCGTCTACTGGCGGTACGAGAAGTTCATCCGGCGTCACGAGAGCCTCGCGGACTCGACGGTGGGCGCCACCGGCGCGATCTACGCGATCCGCCGCGCGCTGTTCGTGCCGATCCCGCCCGACACGATCCTGGACGACGTGCTCATCCCGATGACGATCGCGCGGCGCGGATACCGCGTGGTCTTCGAGGCGGCCGCGCGCGCCTACGACCGACCCGCGGCGACGGCGAGCGAAGAATTCAGACGGAAGGTCCGGACGATCGCCGGGACGTTCCAGCTCTTCGCGCGCGGCCGCTGGCTCCTGAGCCCGCGGCACAATCGCCTGTGGCTGCAGACGGTCTCGCACAAGGGGCTGCGTTTGCTGAGCCCGCTGCTGCTCGCCGCCCTCGCCGCCAGCAACGTGCTCCTCCTCGCGGAGCCGCTGTACCGCCTGTCGCTCGGCGCCCAGGTCGTCTTCTACGTCGCCGCGCTGCTCGGCTGGCTCACGCGCGACGCGCGCACGCGGATCCCGTTCATGAGCGTGCCGTACGTGTTCTGCCTCCTGAACTGGGCCACCACGGTGGCCTTCGTGCGCTTCCTCACCGGACGCCAGCGCGTCACG
>QHSB01000480.1:0-8623 GCA_003220335.1 Candidatus Rokuibacteriota bacterium | reverse complement strand
GTTCTGCAAATCGCGCCTCGACGTGATCACGCCGGACGATCTGCCACGCGCCATGGCGGGCCGGCGCGGTCGGTACGCCCTGATCACCTTCGACGACGGATACCGGGACAACCATGATGTCGCCTTCCCGATCCTCAAGGCGGAGGGTGTGCCGGCCACGTTCTTCGTCGCCACCGGCTTCATCGACACGCCGCGCGTGCCGTGGTGGGACGAGCTGGCCTGGATGGTGCGAACGAGTCAGCGTGACGGGCTCGAGCTGGCGGACTGGCTTCCCGCTCGCCTCGATTACGCCTCGGACCGGGAGGACGTCGTCGAGGCGCTCCTGCGCGTGTACAAGACGCTGCCCACCGAGTCCATCGATCGCTACCTCGATGCCGTCGCCAAGGCCACGGGGTCCGGACGATGCGGGGTGGAGCTTGGCCATGGCCTCTGGATGACCTGGGACAACCTCCGCGAGATGCGGGCGGCGGGAATGATCATCGGCGGGCACACGGTGAACCATCCGGTGTTCTCGCAGACCTCCGCCGAGCGGCGTCGGCAAGAGATCCTGGGATGTGGGCGCAGGCTCGTCGAGAAGCTGGGCGAGCCGATGCGGTACTTCAGCTATCCGATCGGCGATGCACAGGCGATCGACGCCGTCACACGTGACTGCCTGCGCGAGGCCGGCGTCCAGTATGCCTTCAGCTACTACGGCGGGATGCGCCGGTGGGCCGACTGGGACGACTACGATATCCGGCGCGTCGGGGTCGAAACGCATCTGATCCCCGAGTGGTTTCGGTCGATCGTCTCGTTGCCGCAGCACTTCGCCTGAACAAAGAACACTTCATGCCTCGATGGGGAGGATTCGGAATGAGCAGCAGCAGCTCCTGGCACGTCTCGGTGCTCGTCGCAGTGATGTCATTGCTCTCCTGGGCGTTCGCCGCTCCGGCGCTCGCCAAGGAGTACGCGGCCGGATCGGGCCCGTACTCGGTCGCCGCGGGCGATCTCAACGGGGACAACAAGCTCGATCTGGTGGTCGCCAATTCTCAGCAGGGCACGCTGTCGGTGCTGCTCGGCAACGGCGATGGCACCTTCCAGCCGGCCCGGAGCTTCGAAGCAGGCCTCGGCGGTGGTCCGATCTGGGTGATCGTCGTCGACATCAACGGCGACGGCAAGCAGGATGTGGTGGTCGCCGACGCGAACTACTACAGCGTCCGCGTGCTGCTCGGCAACGGCGATGGCACCTTGCAGCCGTCGATGAACTTCCCGTCGGGTGGCAATTTCCCCGAGTCCATCGCGGTGGGCGACTTCAACGGTGACGGCAAGCTCGACGTGGCCGTGGCCCATTTCTACAGCAACGACGTCACGCTGCTGCTGGGTAACGGCGATGGGACCTTTCAGCCGGCCCAGGTCGTCCAGACGTTCGCCTCGGACATGAATCTCATTCCCGTGGCCGTGGGCGACGTCAACGGCGATGGCAAGCTGGACCTGATCACCGCCTCGGTCGGCAACGTCATGGTCGCGGTGATGCTCGGCAACGGTGACGGAACGTTCCAGCCGGCCCAGATGTACCCCTTCGTCGGCGATCCCGAGTCCATCGTCGTGCGCGACTTCAACGGCGACGGCAAGCCGGACCTGGCGCTCGCGAACGACGACGCGCCCGATGCCAAGGTCAGCGTGCTGCTCGGCAACGGCGACGGCAGCTTCCAGCCGGTTCGGTACTTTTCCGTCGGTGGGATGGAGAGCGAATCCCTGGCCGCGGGCGATGTCAACGGCGACGGCAAGGTCGACCTCGTCGTGGCCAATGCCGGGAGCAACAACGTCAGCGTGCTGCTGGGCAACGGCGACGGCACCTTCCAGGCGGCCAAGACGTTCCCGGTCGGCAATCGTCTGGAGTTCGTGGCCCTCGGCGACTTCAATGGCGACCGCAAGCTGGACCTCGCGGTCGCCAGCTACAACACCAACACCGTCGGCGTGCTCTTCGGGGTCGGCGATGGGACCTTCCTGGCCCTGCCCCCCGCCGCCACGCCCACCTTCAGTCCGCCCGGCGGGTCATACCTGCTGCCGCAGGTCGTCTCGATGTCGGATAGCAGCCCGGGCGTGACCATCTACTACACGACCGATGGAAGCACGCCGACCACCTCGTCGACGACGTACACCGGCCCGATCCTGGTGGCCCTCACGACCACGATCAAGGCGATCGCCGTCGGCCCCGACTGGTCTCAGAGCCCGGTGGCCAGTGCGACCTACACGTTCCTGTTGGGGCTGTAACCGTGCCGGCGAGTGCAACAACGAGACGGCGGTGACGGTGGCGTGATGCCGTTCCGGCTGACGTATCGTCCAGCGCTCGATGGGCTGCGCGGAGTCGCGATCCTCGGCGTCTTCGCGCATCACGCCCAGGTCCCGTACCTCAGGGGCGGGTTCATCGGCGTCGACATCTTCTTCGTCCTCTCCGGATTCCTCATCACCGCCCTGCTCTTGCAGGAAGCGGACGAGACCGGGCGGATCTCGTTGCGGTCGTTCTACATCCGCCGCGCGCTGCGGCTGTTCCCCGCCCTCGCCGTCCTCCTCGGCGCGTTCGTGCTGTTCCCGCGCGTCTTCGGCATGACGCGGGCGGATGCGGCCATGGCCTCCGGCGCGGCCGCCTTCTACGTGTCGAACTGGGTCCGGGCCTTCGATCTGCTCGACCTGGAGGCCCTCTCCCACACGTGGTCGCTGGCGATCGAGGAGCAGTTCTATCTGCTGTGGCCGCCGGTGGTGGCGCTGCTCGTGGTGCTCGGAGTCCGACGCAAGTGGCTGATCCTCGTCGCCGTCGCCGGCATCGCCGAGGCCACCGTCATGCGCGTCGTGCTGTGGAATGGCGCGGAGTCGTGGCGGCGGCTCTCCAATGGTCTCGACACGCGCCTCGACGGCCTGCTCATCGGCGCGCTGGCGGCGCTCGTCCTTGCTTCGCTCTCGAGTCTCGACGTCCTCCGCCGTCGCGCCTTCCGCGTCGTCGTGGTGGCCGCCGCGCTCACCCTCGTCACGGTGCTGCACTCTGGCCGCGCCGCCGCGCCACCGATGTATTTCGGCGTCGGCTCACTCGTGTCGCTCTGCGCCGCGCTCGTCCTGATCGGGACCTTTGCCGCCGACACCTGGATCGGCTCGCTGCTGGAGTTCGGGCCCCTCGTGTGGATCGGGCGCATCTCCTACGGGCTCTATCTCTGGCATTACCCCGTGATCGCCGGCGTGTTCGAGAACCATCGGCTGGCGCGCCTCGGCGTCGACCCCGCATGGTGGATCCCGATCCAGATCGCGGCGTCGCTCGCCGTCGCCACCGGCTCGTTCTACCTGCTCGAGCGTCCCATGCTGAGGTTCAAGCAGCGCTTCGGAAGCCGGGTGTCCGGCGGCCCGGAGGGCGTGGGAACAGCCCTCGCCGAGCCGCGCAGCCGGTATCGGACGAGCCCGGCCTAGTCATGCCCCGCGCCACCCAGCTCGCGAAAGCCCTGCGCACGCTCCGCTGGCTCCCGGCCTACGGGTGGCAGCGCCTCGTTCGCCGCCCGGACCCGGCGCGGCCGGTGCACCTGATCCTGGCCCTGGCCGACCACTTCGAGCCCTCGATCGTTCCCGGCGCGCCCGGCGTCCGCGCGGCCGCCGACGAGCAGGAACGCCGCGTCGAGCGCTGGTGCCGCGCCTATCCCTCGGCGGTCGGGGCGTGGCGTGACGCCGACGGCCGGCCCTTCCGGCACACGTATTTCTTTCCCGCGGAGGAATACGACAAGCGGCTCATCGACCGCCTGGCCGCGCATTGTCACGACGGTGGCTGGGGCGAGATCGAGATTCACCTGCACCACGGCGTCACGGCCCCCGACACGTCGCCGAACACGCGGCGCCAGCTCGTCGAGTTCAGGGACATCCTCGCCGCGCACGGCTGCCTCTCCCGCTGGGACGGTGTGGGGCCACCGCGCTACGCCTTCGTGCACGGCAACTGGGCGCTCGCGAACTCCGCCGGCGGCCGGTACTGCGGCGTGGACGACGAGATGCGGATCCTCGCCGAGACGGGATGCTACGCGGATCTGACGCTGCCGTCGGCGCCCGACCGCAGCCAGACCGCCAAGATCAACGCGCTCTACGAGTGCGCGCGGCCGCTCGACCGCCGGGCGCCGCATCGTCGCGGTCGCGACCTCAGGGTGGGCCGGGCGCCGGTGACGTACCCGCTGATCGTGCAGGGCCCGCTCGGCGTGAGCTTCGACCGGCGGATTCGCGGCCGGCGCCTGCCGCGTATCGAAAACGGCGAGGTGACCACGGCCCACCCGGCCACGCCGGACCGGCTCGCGCTCTGGCGGCGCGCCGGGATCACCGTCGCGGGACGGCCCGACTGGGTCTTCGTCAAGCTCCACTGCCACGGCATGGATCCCACCGACGAGGCGGCCATGCTCGGGACGCCGATGCGGCGTTTCCTGGCCGCCCTCGCGGACGGCGTGGCGCGCGGCGAGTACCGCGTGCACTCCGTCACCGCACGGGAGATGGCCAACATCGCCCTGGCGGCGTGCGACGGGCGCGACGGAGCTCCAGGCGACTACCGCGACTATCGGCTGCGGCTCATCACGCCGCCGTCGGCTCCTGGCTTTCTGCCGTAAGCGAAAGAACGGAGACCATGCTCAAGAATGTCGGAAGCAACTGGATCGTGACGCTGGTGACCATTGCGGTCACCTACTTTCTCATGCCCTTCGTCCTTCACACCCTCGGGCAGGACGGCTACGGGACGTGGGCCCTGATCAACTCCATCACGGGGTATCTCGCTCTCCTGGCGCTGGGCGTCCCCATGGCATCGGTCCGGTACTTCGCCGAGCACGCCGCCGATCGGGATCCGCAGAAACTGAACCGGGCCATCGCGAGCTGTACCGCCCTCTATCTCGCGATCGGCGTGGTGGCGCTGCTGGTGGGCCTCGCGCTGTTTCCGTTCTTCAGCCTCACCTATGATCTCCCCGCCGCGTGGCGGTCAGACGCCCACCTCGCCTTTTTCGTCGTCGTGATCAGCGTGGCCCTGGGGTTCGTGGCCATGCTGCCGGAAGGCATCATGACCGCCCACGACGACTTCGTGGTCCGGAACGTCGTGGTCCTGGGGCGCCTCTTCGTGCGGCTCGGACTCACCGTGGTCCTGTTGCATCTCAGGGCGTCCCTCGTCTTCCTGGCCCTCATCCAGATCGCGTGCCTGGTCTTCGACTTCTCGCTGTCCTGGGTGTTGATCCGTCGGCGCTACCCCGAAATCCGTGTACGCTTCGCCGACTTCGACTGGCGGACGGTGCGCCGCATCTTCTCGTTCAGTCTGTTCGTGTTGCTCCTCACCGTCGGCGCGCGCCTGAGCTTCGAGACGGATGCCATCGTGATCGGCGCCTTCATGGACGTAGGCCGGATCCCCTTCTATACCGTCGCCAACACGCTGGTCATCTACCTGATGGAATTCGTCATCGCCATCGCCGCGGTCGTGATGCCCATGGCCACCAGGTTGAACGCCCAGGGGAGGGCGTCGGACCTCCGGGACATCTTTCTCAAGTGGTCCAAGATCGCGACGTCGCTCACGCTGATGGCGGGTCTCTTCCTGATCGTCCTGGGGCCGCAGTTCATCGGGTGGTGGATCGGTCCGTCGTTCGAGGGGCCGGCGGGCGAGGTGCTTCAAATCCTGATGATCTCCGCGCTGGTCTTTCTTCCCATCAGAGGGGTGGCCCAGCCGATCCTCATGGGCCTGGGCAAGCCGGGAATTCCGACGATCGCCTTCCTGGTGGCGGGCGTTGTCAACCTGGGTCTCAGCGTGCTTCTCGTCGGGCCCCTCGGTCTCGCCGGCGTGGCGCTGGGCACGGCGATCCCGAATGTTCTGTTCGCCCTGGTGATCCTGGTCCTCGCGTGCCGGGAGCTCGACACGTCGCTCACGCACTACGTTCGCTACGTCGTCGGCCGCTCGGTCATCGGTGCTCTGCCGGTGCTGGCCCTGCTGCTGTGGTTCCGGCTGGGGCTCGGTATCCATACGATCTCGGGTCTCGTCGGAGCGGGCGCGGCCATGGTCATCGTCTTCGGCCTGACAGGAATCCTGTTCGTGTATCGGAACGATCCCTACCTCGATCTGCCGCGCGGGCTCGCACGGTTGCGTGGGTGGAGTCGCGTATGAGTGCGTTGGTGTGGATCGCCGCCATCGCCTTGGCGCTGTCGCTGCTCGCGGTCGCGACGGAGGTCGGCGTTCGCCGGTGGCTGCGCCGTTTCGGCGGGTATTACGTCTGGTCCCCCGGCCTGAGGCTTCATCTCCATCCCGATCCCGAGGTGTTTCCAGGGTTCGAACGCCGGGCCCGGATCGAGATCAACGCCGACGGTGAGAGAGGCGACGCCGTCCCGCGCGACGACGGAGGCCTCTATCGCATTCTGGTCGCGGGCGGGAGCCCGGTCGAGTGCGCGTTGCTCGATCAACCCACGAGCTGGCCGGGCGTGCTCCAGCGGTTACTCGAGACGCCGGAACCTCGACCTCATCGTCATCATGGTGGGGGGCAACGACGTCTCCGATTGGCTGGCGAAAGGCGCGCCGCCGTCCGTCCAACGCCACGCGGTCCCAACGCGCGACATCTTCTCGTGCCATCCGGAGGGCCCGTTCAGCTGGAAGCCCCGCCAGCTCGCCGTGGTCCAGCTGCTCAAGGGGCTTCGCCAGCGATGGCTCCGCCCCGTGAAGCGTCACGAGGCGTCGGGTCGATGGGTGGGCCGGGCTCGTACCATGCGAGCCCGGGCGCAAGAGGTCCGCACCGCCGTCGCGGACCCGTCGCCGATGCTCCGTCTGTTCGAGGAGGAGTTCTCGGAGCTCATTCGCCGGGCGAAGCGCCATGCCGCGAGGGTCCTCGTGGTCCGTCAACCATGGTTCGAGCGCGACTACACGGCGGAGGACCTCGCCCACGTGTGGCACGGCGCCGCGGGCAATCCCCAGCGGGAAGAAGTGCGAGCATATTATTCCGTCGACGTCCTGTGCCGGCTGATGGCGCTCGTGAGCGAGCGGGCCGCCGAGGTCGCCGACGCGCTGGGTGTGGAGCACCTCGACGTCATGCCGATCCTCGAGCCCAGCCTCGAGACGTTCTACGACTTCGTCCATTTCACGCCGGCCGGGGCGGCCCTGGTGGCGGAAGCGGTGGCGTCGGCCATCCTCGCGACACCGATCGCTCTGGAGCGTACCGGTTCCGGTGTCTCCCTTTCGGTCGGGGCCGAATGACCCGAAGCGACCGCGGACTCGTCGCCATCGCGCTGCTCGCGGGTGGCAGTCTCGTCGATGACATCACCGGCAGCTACAAGACGATGTTCGCCTAGATCGGGTTGAACCAGTCGTCCTCGATCTTCTGCTACATTGCCGACGGTTACGTCGAAACGGCCACCGCGACGCTTCTGCTCCTCGGCAGCGGCCTCAGCGGCATGGCGGCGTGGGGCCGGAAGTGACGCACGCAGCGCCGGGCCAACTGACCCCCCGACGCTCGCGTGCAGCGCGGTGTCGTAGCGTGTGCTACGGCACCGCGCTTCGTTCTTGTTCGGCCCGTCCCATTCTGCCTGCCCGAGGAGCACAGGCGTGAAGACATGGAGAGCGTTCCTCGTCATCGGGACGTTGCTGCTGACCGCGTGCGCCGGCGGCCCGGCCACGAAGAAGCAGCAGCACTACTCGAAGGGGACGCACTATCTCGCCGCGGGGGAGTACAACGAGGCCGTTCTGGAATTTCGCACTGCGCTCCAGGTCGATCCCGGCTTCGCCGACGCGCATCATCAGCTCGGCCTCACCTACTGGCACAAGGGCTGGATCCCGGACGCGCGTTTCGAGCTCGAGGCGGCGGTGAGGCTGAGTCCCGACCGCGAGCCATTCGCGCTCGACCTCGCCGACCTCCTGGTCGACCTCGGTCTCGGCGACGACGGCCTCCGGCTGGCCGACGCCGCCGTGCGACGCGACGCGCGCTCCGCGCGCGCCCACTACCTGCGAGGTCGCGCGCTCGCGCTGAAGGGCGAGACGGCGCCGGCCGAAACGGCGTTCCGGACGGCCCTGGGACTCGATCCGATGCTGGCCGACGCGCAGTCGGGCCTGGGGCACCTCTATCTCGAGCGGCGCCAGCTGGCCCAGGCCGAGGAGGTCTTCAACACCGCGCGCCGGTTGCGCGCCAACCACGTGGACGCGCTGCTGGGGCTGGGCGCGCTGAGGCTCGAGGGCGGGCAGGTCGAGCAACCGCGGGCCAGCTTCGAGCCCGCGGTCCGTGCCGAGTCCGAGAGCGGGCTCGCGCTCGCGTATCTGACCTCCGACCGCGCCGAGCCGGCATCCGCTACGCTCGAGGAGATCGTTCGGCACGCGCCCGACGAGCCCAACGGACACTACCTGCTCGGTCAGATGTACCTGCGGCGAGGAATGGGCGGCGAGGCGCTGCGCGAGTTCCAGAGCGTGCAGCGGCTGGCGCCCGCGTTCCCGGACCTCGCCCTCGGCCTCGCCAACGCGCATCTGCAGACGGCGACTCCGCACGAGGCGGTGCGGCTGCTCGAGGCCGCGCTCAAGAAGACACCCGACGACCCGCGCCTCTATGGCGTGCTCGGGCTCGCCTACGCGGCGCTCAGGGACTTTCCGCACGCCCGCACCGCGCTCCAGCGCGCCGTCGAGCTGGACCCC
>QHSB01000479.1 GCA_003220335.1 Candidatus Rokuibacteriota bacterium | reverse complement strand
CTGGCTGCAAAAGACGATCGAGACGCTGCTGTATCCACAGTTCGCCGACGCGTCGATTCCGGTGACGGCCGCGCAGTTCTCGAGGGCGGGCGCGCCGCCCAAGCCCGCGACCGAGACGGTCGTCGCCGGCAACGATCGCATCGTCATGACGTGGGCGGACACGATCACGCCATTCGTGCTCAACGCGCCGCCCGGCTTCATGAACCGCCCCATCGGCGTGTTCAGCACGTTCTTCCCCGCGAAGACGGCGCGGGTCGAGCTCAACGGCAAGACGCCGAAGGGTCAGGTGTGGGCCGAGATGCGCGGCGACCGGCAGTCGTCGAGCGCGTGCCTGGCCTGGTCGGAAACGTGGGTCAAGCCGCGGGGCTGATCGCCGCGCCGGTGTAAGTTCTTCGAGCGCTTCGCGCGCCGCTGACGGCGGCCTGCTGATACGATCCCAGGCGTGGCGGGCGAGCCCGGCAAGACGTTCTTCGGTCTCACACCCGATCGCGTGCTGGAAGCGGTCGAGGCCGGAGGCCTGCGCTCCACCGGCCGGTGCCTGCCGCTGCGCGCGTTCGAAAATCGCGTGTACGAGGTCGAGCTGGACGACGAGCGGCGCGTCGTCGTGAAGTTCTACCGGCCGGGACGCTGGTCACGGGCGACGATCGAGGATGAGCACCGCTTCCTGGCCGATCTCGCCGCGGCGGAGGTCCCCGCGGTGGCGCCGATGGATCTGGGCACCGGCACGACGCTGAACGAGATCGACGGCATCCTCTACGCGGCCTTCCCGAAGGTCCGCGGACGGACGCTGGACGAGCTCGACGCGGAGAACCGGCGCCGGATCGGCCGCACGATCGGGCGGCTGCACGCGGTCGGCGCCGCGCGCCCTGCCACGAACCGGCCGCGGGTGAGCATCGAGCGCTCCATTCGGGAGCCGCTCGACGTGCTGCTGTCCGGCGATTTCATCCCCGGCTCGCTCGCGCCGCGCTATCGAGACGTGGCGCTCGCCATCGCCGAGAAGATCGGGGCTCCGCTGGCCGCGGCGCGCGCGCAGCGCATCCACGGCGACCTGCACTGGGGCAACATCCTCTGGGCCAAGGACGGGCCGATCCTCGTGGACTTCGACGACTGCCTGATGGGCCCGCCGGTCCAGGACCTCTGGCTCCTCGCGCGGGGCGACACCGAGGAGGCGCGCAAGATGCGCGACGACCTGCTCGAAGGCTACGAGGTGTTTCGCGAGTTCGACCGCAGCACGCTCGCCCTGTGCGAGCCGCTACGCGCCATGCGCATCGTCTACATGTCGGGATGGATTGCGCGGCGGTGGGACGACCCGTCCTTTCCGCCGGCCTTCCCGAACTTTCGAGACACGCGGTACTGGATGCAGGAGTACGAGATTCTGGTGGCGATCGCCGAAGCGCTGCGCTAGCGCGTGCCCGGACGCGCGGCGACGCAAGTAGACCGCCGCGCCCACCCCTCCGAAACCGAGCATCAGCAACAGCGCGCTCGGCAAGACGTCCGCCGTCATGTCCGTCGTGCTCAGGGGCGACACGACATCGGCCGGCGGCGGGACCACCGGCGCCATCGCGAGGCGCGGTGTGCGAGGCGGGGTGGCGGGCGCCGGCGGCGCCATCGGCGCGCTCGGCCTCGCGGCCGGCGGCGTGCTCGCCTTCGCGACCGCCGGGGTGCTGGCCTTGGCGACCGCCGGCGCGCTGGCGATCGGCGGCGTCTTCGCGATCGCCGGCGCAGCGCCCTTCGCGACCGGCACCGACGACGGCGCGCGAGCGGCCGCGCGCGGCGCCGGGCTCGGCCGTGACGCCGCCGCCTCGGCCGGCGTCGGCACGTGCGACGGCTGCGCGAACATCCGCGTATCTTCGCGGAGCTTCGTGCGGAGCTGGGCGATCAGGGCGGCGTAGGAGCCCTGGCGCAGCACGCGCCGGAACTGCGCGCGATAGTTGTCGATCGTGCTGATGCCGTCGACGACGACGTCGCGGACGAGCCAGCGGCCCCGTCGCTCGTACATCCGGTACTCGACGAGGATCTTGCGCCCATCACGGCTCTCGACCATCGTCGTCACCCGCGCTTCGTCACCGGCCTGAGTCTCGCCGCGCCACGTCATGATCATGCCGTTGACGGGGCTGACGGTGCCGGCGAGCCGCGCGACCATGCCGCGCTCGAGGAACTCGGCGAAGAGGCGGGTGAACTCCTCTCGCTCGGCTGGAGTCCGCGCCTGCCATTCCTTGTCGAGCACGACGGCCGCGGCACCGCGGACGTCCGCGACGTCGGTGACGAGCCGCTTGATACGCACGACCTTCTCCAACGGTTTCGACTGGATGGCGGGATCGACGAGCACCCCGTTCACCGTGCCGAAAAACTCACGGAGGCGGTCAGTCGCCGGGCCGGCACAGACGGGCGTCGCGGCCAGCCAGAACAGGCCGGTCAGGGCGGCGGCGGCAAGCAGGAAACGAGTACGAGGCGCGCGACGCATATTTACAATATATGTCGCCGGCTGGCCCTCATGATATAGCCTATTAATGCATATATATTAGATAGTTATCTGGTCTGACCGACCCCTTTTACCGGGGCTCGTTTCAGCGTCCAAAATGGACCATTCCGACGACCCCGGCAGGTCCGGCGGACAGAGTCCCGGCGCCGTCCGATCGCCCTTATCGAACACCCCCGGACACGCCCGCGGCGGCGCCCCGAGCACGAGTTCGACGCGCTGATCGAACAGGCTGACGGGATTGCGCAGGTCCCGCCGCGCGCTTCACCTGCGGTCGATGTGTTCCGTAGGCGGCAACGGTGTGCTGCCAGCGAGGCGCGCGGGGACAGTCGCACAATCGCCACGTTCGGGCCCCGGCCGGGTGCCCAGCGCCGGGAGCGGATGTTACGATGGAGCCTCATGAGCGACGCGGCGAAACCCAGTAACTTCATTCGCGAGATCATCGAGGAGCACATCCGCACCGGCCGGTTCGGCGGCAAGGTGGTGACGCGCTTCCCGCCCGAGCCCAACGGCTATCTGCATATCGGCCACGCCAAGGCCATCTGCATCGACTTCGGGCTGGCCCGCGACTACGGCGGCCGCTGCCACCTGCGCTTCGACGACACCAACCCCACCAAGGAGAGCCAGGAGTACGTCGACGCGATCATGAACGACGTGCGCTGGCTGGGCTTCGACTGGGCCGAGCACCTCCATCACGCCAGCGATCACTTCGAGCAGCTCTACCGGTGGGCCGAGCAGCTCATCACGGCCGGCAAGGCCTACGTCGACGATCAGACCGCGGAGGAGATGCGCGAAGCGCGCGGGACGCTGACCGAGGGTGGTCGGCCCTCGCCGTTCAGAGACCGCTCGGTCGAGGAGAACCTCGATCTCTTCCGGCGCATGCGCGCCGGCGAGTTTCCCGACGGCAGCAAGACGCTGCGGGCGAAGATCGACATGACCAGCGGCAACATCAACCTGCGCGATCCGGTCATGTACCGGATCCGCAAGACGCCGCACCAGCGCACCGGCGATCGGTGGTCCATCTATCCGATGTACGACTGGGCCCACGGCCAGTCCGACTCCCTCGAGGGCGTGACGCACTCGATCTGCACGCTCGAGTACGAGGACCATCGGCCGCTCTACGACTGGTACCTCGACGCCCTCGGCATCTTCCATCCGCAGCAGATCGAGTTCGCGCGCCTCAACCTGTCGCACACCGTGATGTCGAAGCGGAAGCTGCTGCAGCTCGTGGAGGGCGGCTTCGTGAGCGGCTGGGACGATCCGCGCATGCCGACGCTGGCCGGCCTGCGCCGTCGCGGCTATACGCCCGAGAGCATCCGCGACTTCTGCGAGCGCATCGGCGTGGCCAAGGCCGACAACATGATCGAGCTGGCGCTGCTCGAGCACTGCATCCGTGAAGATCTCAACCGCCGCGCCGAGCGCCGCCTGGCCGTGCTGCGCCCGCTGAAGCTCGTCATCACGAACTACCCCGAGGGCAAGGTCGAGGAGCTGGAGGCCGTCAACAACCCCGAGAATCCGTCCGCGGGCACCCGCACGGTGCCGTTCAGCCGCGAGCTGTGGATCGAGCAGGACGATTTCAAGGAGGTCGCGCCCAAGAAGTATTTCCGCCTCACGCCCGGCGCCGAGGTCCGCCTGCGCTACGCCTACATCGTCAAGTGCACCGACTTCACGCGGGGCCCCGACGGCCGGGTGGCCGAGGTGCGCTGCACCTACGATCCCGCCACCGTCGGCGGCGACAGCGGCGGCCGCACCGTCAAGGGCACCATCCACTGGGTGTCCGCTGCCCACGCCGTCGAGGCAGAGGTGCGCCTGTACGAGACCCTCTTCGCCACGCCCAAGCCCGACGACGAGGAGGACTTCAAGGCCGCCCTGAACCCGAACTCCCTGAGCGTGCTGAGCGGCGCCCGCCTGGAGCCGGCGCTGGCGTCGGCGGCGCCGGGCGCGCGCTTCCAGTTCGAGCGCAACGGCTACTTCTGCGTGGACTCGTGGGACTCGGCGCCGGGGCGCCCGGTGTTCAACCGCACCGTGGGGCTGCGCGACACCTGGGCGAAGATCGAGAAGGCGGGCTAGCGTATCGGTTCTTGACGGGGCGCCCGCCGTTGTCTAGGGTGGCGGCGTGTACGCGGCGCATTTCGGGCTGACCGAGCGGCCGTTTTCCCTGGCCCCCGACCCGCGCTACCTCTTCCTGAGCGAGGGGCACCGGGAGGCGCTCGCCCACCTCGTCTATGGGTTGCAGGGCGGCGGGTTCGTCCAGCTGACGGGGGAGGTCGGGACCGGCAAGACGACCGTGTGCCGCGCGCTCCTCGACCAGCTGCCGGTCGACGTCGACGTGGCGATGATCTTCACGCCCCGCCTGACGGCGGTCGAGCTGCTCTCGGCCGTGTGCGACGAGCTGCACGTGCCCTACCCGGCCGGGGCGACCAGCCTCAAGGTCCTCGTCGACTCCCTCTCGCGGGCCCTGCTCGACGCCCACGCGCGCGGGCGGCGCACCGTGGTCATCATCGACGAGGCGCAGAACCTGAGCATGGAAGTGCTGGAAGAGCTGCGCCTGCTGACCAACATCGAGACCACGCGTGACAAGCTGCTGCAGGTCATCCTCATCGCGCAGCCGGAGCTGGCCGACCTGATGGAGCGTCCGGCGCTGCGTCAGCTGGCGCAGCGGATCACCGCGCGGTACCACCTGCGACCGTTCACGTGCCGCGAGACGCGGGCGTACGTGCGCCATCGTCTGCAGATCGCGGGGCAGCGGGAGATGATCTTCACGCCCGTGGCGCTCCGCGTGATCCATCGCCGCTCGGGCGGCGTGGCGCGGCTGATCAACAACATCTGCGATCGCGCCCTCCTCGGCGCCTTCGGGCGAACCAAGCGGCGCGTGACGGCCGGCACCGCGCGCCAGGCGGCCCTCGAAGTGTCGGGCTCGGCCGGCATTCGCCGCTGGCTCCAGCCGGCGGCGGCGGCCGTGCTGGTCGCGGCCGTCGTGATGACCGCTGGCGCGCTCGGCACGAGCCGCCTCGGGTACGTCACGACCTGGTGGATGCACCGCCTCCTGCCGTCGGGCGTCGCTCCGAGCAACGCCGCCATCGCCGTGGCGCCGGTGGCCGCCGTGGTCGCGCCGCCGCGGCCCAGCCCGATAAGGCTGCTCGACGCGACGACGGCCGATCGCGAGGCCGCGCTGGCGAGTCTCCTCACGCGCTGGGGCGTCGAGTTCCAGCGGCGGCCCGGCGAGGGCTCGTGCGAGATCGCCAGGCGAGCCGGACTGCGCTGCCTCGTCCGGTCGGGAACGTGGAACCTGATCCGGCGCCTCGACGTGCCCGCGGTGCTGACGCTGACGACGCCGACGGGCGAGCGGCACTATGCGACGGTGACCGCACTCGGCGCCGACACGGTGACGCTGGACGGCGCGCCACACCCCGTGACGCTGCCCCTGAACGAGGTCGAGCGCTTCTGGGACGGCGCGTTCGTCGCATTGTGGCGAACGCCGGACCTCGCGGCGACGGAGCTGAAGGCCGGCGACGACCAGAGACGACGCGTCGTGGCCTTCCAGCGCGCGAACGGGCTGAAGGCCGACGGCGTGCTCGGCGAGGAAACCCTGCTGCGACTGGCCACGACCGCGGCGGGCGCGCGCCCGTCGCTCTCGAAGGCGACGCCCTAGCCGTGTCCTACATCCTGGACGCGCTCAAGAAGGCCGCCGAGCAGCGCAGTGGTCCGCCGCCGGAGGTGCGCCGGCTGCTGTCGCCGGCACCGGTGACCGCGGCCTCGCCGTCCCGATATGTCACGCTCGCCGTCGCCGCGGCGGGCGTCGTCGCCGCCGCCGCCGTGGTCTGGATGTGGCCCGCGGCCCATGACGTGCCGGCGCCCGCGGCTACGCCGGTCGCATCAGTCATCATCCCCACCCAGAGCGAGAAGCCGCCGGTCCCGGCGCAGGAGGCGA
>QHSB01000478.1 GCA_003220335.1 Candidatus Rokuibacteriota bacterium | reverse complement strand
AGCACGAGGACGAGCAGGACGGCGGCCGGACGCATCATGGCGTTCTCACCGGCCTACCGAAAACGGGGCAGGACTTCGCGCGCGAACAACTCCATCGAGCGGCGAATCCTGTCCTGGGACAGGCCGCCGAAGTTCATCCAGCAGAGCACCTGGCCCACGCCGATCGAGCGCATGTACTCGATGTGACGTGCGACGGTGTCGGGCGAGCCGAAGGCCAGCGTCTCCGCCACGAGCGCTTCCCACGTGATCGTGCCGAGCCTGTCCGCCATCGCGCGGAACGCCGGTTGGAGCGTGGGGTGGGCGTCCTCGATGCGCTCGGGGATCACGAACCGCCGGAAGGAGTCCTGGTACCAGAGCTCGGCGTCCTTCGCCTCCGCGAGCGCCTTCGCGTCGGTGTCGGCGACGTAGATCTGGCGCGAGACGCCCCAGCGCGCGAGCAGCGCCGCGATCTCCTCGGGCGTGCGGCCGGCCTTGTCCAGGGTGTTCACGTAGGTGTCACGGTTGGTCACGAGCTGGTCCACGGGCCCGAAGAGCACGGAGTTCAGCATCGGCCAGCCGCGCAGCGCGGTGTTCTCGATCCCGTCCTTCGTCACGCACACCTGGTACAGCGGCGGGTGGGGCCGCTGCACGGGCTTGGGGATGACGCGCACGTCGTCGAACGAGAAGAAGCGGCCGTGGTACGAGAAGCGCTCCTCCGTCCAGCCGCGCTGCATCACGTCCACCGTCTCGTCGAAGCGCTCGCGGCTCTCCTGTTGCGGCACGCGGTAGCCCGCGAACTCCGCGGGGCGGTTGCCGCGGCCCACGCCGACGTCGAGGCGGCCGTCGGAGAGGATGTCGACGAGCGCCATCTGCTCGGCCAGGCGCAGCGGGTGGTGGAACGGCAGGATGGCCGCCGCGAGGCCGATGCGCACGCGCCGCGTCCGCGACGCCGCCGCGGCGGCGAGGGTGGCCGGATCGACCGAGAGGCCGTAGTCGATGAAGTGGTGCTCGGTGAACCACACCTCGTCGAAGCCGAGCTCCTCGGACCATTCCACCTGCGTGAGCTCGTTGCGGATGATGTCCTCGTGACGCTGGCCGGGCGCGGCCTGGAAGAAGAAAAACGTGCCGAAACGGAGGCGGCTCATACCCCAAGATACCTCGATTTCACGTCCTCGTTCGCCAGCAGCGCGCCCGGCGCCGAGCTGTGCACGATCTGGCCGCGCGAGAGCACGTGCACGGTGTCGGCGACGGAGAGCGCGAGCGGCAGGTTCTGCTCCACGAGCAGGATCGACAGGCCCTCGCGCTTGAGCTCGCCGACGATCCGGCCCACCTCGCGCACGATCAGGGGCGCCAGCCCCTCCGTCGGCTCGTCCATCAGCAGCAGATCGGGGTTCGTCATGAGCGCGCGGCCGATGGCCAGCATCTGCTGCTCGCCACCCGAGAGGCGGCCGGCGCGACTCTTGGCGCGCTCCGCGAGCCGCGGGAACAATTCGAGCACGCGCGCGAGCGTGAAGCGCCCGCCGTCGCGCCGCGCCACCGCCAGGTTCTCGACGACGCTGAGCGACGGGAAGACGCGCCGGCCCTGTGGCACCAGGCCCATGCCGCGCTCGACGGCGCGGTAGGGCGGCCAGCGCGTGACCTCCGCGCCTTTGAAATGCACGGCGCCCCGGCGCGGCGGCGTGAAGCCGATGACCGAGCGGATCAGGGTGGTCTTGCCGGCGCCGTTGCGGCCGAGGATCGCGACGACCTCGCCCGCGCGCACGGCCAGCGACACGCCCTGGAGCACGTGGCTCTCGCCGTAGTAGGTGTGGAGGTCGGCCAGCTCAAGCACCGAGGTAGATCTCCCGCACGGTGGGATCGGCACGGACCGCGTCGCGCGTGCCGTCCGCGATCACTCGGCCGTAATGCAGCACGGTGACGTGGCGCGCGACCTCCAGCGCGATGTCCATGTCGTGCTCGATGATCAGCACGGTGATCGCGGGATCGAGGCGGCCGAGCAGCCGCGCCATCGACGCCGACTCCGCCGGCGACAGGCCGGCCGTCGGCTCGTCGAGCAGCAGCACGCGGGGGCGGCCCGCGAGGGCCAGGCCGATCTCCAGCTGCCGCTGCTCGCCGTGGGAGAGGTTGCGCACGGTGGCGCCGGCGCGGTCGCCCAGCCCGACCGCGGCCAGCGTCTCCTCGGCGCGCGCGCGCAGCGCGGCGTCGCGCGCGAGAGGCCGGTGCATCGCGAACTTCGCGGCGGTGAGGGCCTGCACGGCGAGCAGGCAGTTCTCGAGCACGCTGAGGCTGGCAAACAGGTTGGAGACCTGGAAGGTGCGGGTGAGCCCGAGCGCGGCGCGCCGGTGCGACGGCATGCGGGTCACGTCGCGGCCGAACAGCTCGATGCGTCCCGCCGTCACCGGCAGGGCGCCGGCGACCAGGTTGAAGAGCGTCGTCTTGCCGGCGCCGTTGGGTCCGATCAGCGCGCGGCGCTCGCCCGGGCGGACGGCGAGCTCCACGGCGTCCACGGCGCGGAGCCCGCCGAAGGCCTTGGAGACGCGCTCGAGGCGGAGGGCGAGCGGCTCGCTCAGGCTCGCCTCACTGGCAGTACCGGCAAGGGGGGTAGTCGCGGCCGTAGAGCGGGCGCTTCATGTACTCGTCGGGCTTGTACTTCCAGAACTGGCTGACGGCGGGATACGTGGTGATCACCGTGTTCTGCAGCTTGCCGCCGACCCGCTCCACCTTGCGAATGTAGATGTTCTGGATGGGGTTGCCGAAATCGTCGACTTTCAGCGGGCCGCGTGCGGACTCTTTGAGGTCCACCCGGCGCAGCGCGGCCAGCAGCGCATCCCGGTCCTCCACCTTGCCGCCCACGGCCTTGATGGCCTCGACGATCCAGCGCGCGTTCGTGTAGGTGGCCTCCGAGTAGTACGAGGGGATCTTCCCGGCCGAGGCCTCGAACGCCTTGTTGAATTTCGCGTTGGCCGGGTTGTCGAGGGCCTGCGAATAGTGGAGCGCGGTGATGAGGCCGATCGCCTCGTCGCCCATCTGCGGCAGCACGGTCTCGTCGGTGATGGTGCCGCCGCCGAGGAGCGGCAGCTTGCCCTTGAGCCCGGCCTCCTCGTACTGCTTGACGAACTGCAGGGCCAGCCGCCCCGTGAAGAGCGCGAGCACCGCGTCGGCGTCGCGGCGAATCTGGGCGAGGAACGGCGCGAAGTCGTTGGTGTTGAGCGGCGCCCAGATCCGCTGCACGATCTGCCCGCCGCCTTCCTCGAAGACCTGCTGGAAGCCGCCGATCGTCTCGTAGCCGAACGCGTAGTCCATGCCGATGGCGGCGATCTTCCGGTACTTCGTGTTCTTGAGCACCCAATCCGCGAAGGGGTGAGTGGGCTGGCTGGTCGTCCAGCCCGTGCGCACGATCCACTTCGCGGGCTTGCGCTGGGTGATGTCGTCGGCCGCGATGACGGGATAGGTCGTCGGGATCTTCTGGCTGTCGATGTACGGCTGGAGCGCATAACCGACGTTGGCCAGCATCCCCCCGGTGAGGATCGAGATCTTGTCCTGGTCCACGAGCTTGCGCGACTTGTTGAGGGCCGTGGCCGGATTGCCTTCGTCGTCCTCGACGAGCACCTCGATCTTGCGGCCCGCGACCTGGCCGCCGATCTCGGCGAGGTAGAGCTGGTTGCCGTTCACCATGTCCTTGCCGATCTGCGCGAAGGGGCCCGTGAGCGGTGCCAGGAAGCCGATCTTGATCGGTGCCGACTGCGCGGACACGCCGAGGGGCGCGGCCAGCGAGGTGGCGAGCACGAGCAGGACGGCCGAGGCGACGATGCGGATGCGAGTCATCGGTGGCTCTCCTTGCGATTTAGCGGTGCGGCGCCCTCAGCGCGCCGAGCACGCCGCGCGGCGCGAAGAGGATGACGCCGATGTAGACGGCGCCGAGGATCAGCAGCCAGCGCTTGGTGTAGACGCTGACGAAATTCTTGAGGAAGACGATGACGGCGGCGCCGAGCGCCGGTCCCGCCAGTGTGCCGGGGCCGCCCAGCGCGACCATGAGCAGCGTTTCCACGGAGGTCACCAGCTGCACGTCCACCGGGCTGACGAAGCCGTTGTACCAGGCCCAGAGCACGCCCGCGAATCCCGCGAACCCCCCCGAGATCACGAAGGCCAGGTACTTGTGCAGCCAGACGTCGTAGCCCAGCGCGCGCATGCGCGTCTCGCTCTCGCGGATGCCCCGCAGCGTGAGCCCGAATGGCGAGCGCGCCAGCGTGCCGAGAGCGGCCCACGCGAGCGCCGCGGCCAGCAGCGCGAAGTAGAAGAACGGCAGCGGCGCCGCCAGGCTCCAGGGCAGCGCCAGGTCGGGGCGCGGCACGCCCGCGATGCCGTTGTCGCCCTTGGTGAGCGAGACCCAGCGGAACGCGAGGCCCCACACGACCATGCCGAGCGCGAGGGTGATCATCAGGAAATACGTGCCGGTGGCGCGGATTGCCACGAGGCCGAAGAGCGCCGCCGTGGCCGTGGCCAGCAGCACGCCGGCGATCAGGCACGTGAAGAATCCGGCCTGGTGCTCGGTGGCGAGGATGCCGACGGCGTAGGCGGCGGCGCCGAAGTAGGCGGCGTGGCCGAGCGAGGGCAGGCCGGTGTAGCCCAGCAGGATGTCGAGGCTCATGGCGAGGACGGCCATGATGGCGACCTGCGTGAGCAGCGTGAGCGGATACGACGGCAGCAGCGGCGCCACAGCGCCCGCGGCGACGAGGGCGGCGACGCCGACGGCGATCGGCCGGCCTCTCACACGCGTCCGAAGAGGCCGGTGGGCTTGAGCGCCAGGATCAGCGCCATCGGCGCGAAGAGCGTGAAGTAGGACAGCTCGGGGAACAGCGCCTTGCCGAAGTTGTCGAGCAGGCCGACCAGCAGCGAGCCGACCATCGCGCCCGGCAGCGAGCCCAGGCCGCCGACGATGACGACGACGAACGCGTAGGGGAGGATCTCGAAGTCCAGGCCGGGATAGACTCCGAGAAAACCTGCGCCAACCACGCCGCCGAAAGCGGCGAGAGCCGCGCCGAGGCCGAAGACGCCGAGCGAGATGCGCGGCACGCGGATGCCGATGCCCTGCGCCATCTCCGGATCGTCCACGGCGGCGCGGATCATCGCGCCCACGCGCGTCCGGTCGAGGGCCAGCCACAGCGCGGCGCCGATGACGACGGCCACCACGATGATGAAGATGCGGTAGATCGGAAAGCGCCCGGGCCCGGCCGTCAGCACGCCGGCCAGCATCGACGGCGGCCGGATCGCGTACGGGTCGCCGCCCCAGATCAGCAGGGCGAGATCCTGGAAGATCAGCGCGAAGCCGATGGTCATCAGCACCTGGCCGAGCGTCTGGCCGGGCAGGCGGCGCAGGAAGAGCCGCTCCATCGCCATGCCGACGACGGCCAGCACGAGCGCGCCCGCGGCGAGCGCCAGCACGTACGACCCGGTGCGCCAGACGACCGACAGGCCGACGTAGCCGCCGAGCATGAAGTACGAGCCGTGGGCGAGGTTGACGACGCGCATCACGCCGAAGATGAGCGAGAGCCCGCTGGCGAGCAGGAACAGCAGGGCCCCGTACGACACGCCGTTGAAGGTCTGGGTGACCCAGAATTCTGCAGTCACAGACCGAGCAGGCGCCGCGCGTTCTCCGACAGGATGCGGGCACGGTCCCGCGCGGACAGCGTGAGGCCGCGCACCACGATCTCGCGCGGCCGCGCCGGGCCCATGTCGAAACAGAAGTCGCTGCCGATCATCACGCGGTCCGCGCCGACGAGGTCGACGAGGTAGCGCAGTGACGCCGGCGCGTGACTGATCGTGTCGTACGTGAAGCGCCGGAGGTAGGCGTCGAAGGGGCGCTTGGCCACGCCCTTCGTCTCCGGCCGCACCTTCTGGCCGTGCGTGAGCCGGCCGACGAGGTAGGGCATGGCGCCGCCCGCGTGCGGCAGGCAGACCTCCAGCTTCGGAAACCGGTCGAGCACGCCGCCGAAGACCAGGTGCGCGGCGGCGATGGCGGTGTCGAACGGGTTGCCAAGGAAGTTGTTGAGGTAATAGCGCCCCAGGCGGTTCCCGGCGCCGATCACGGTGAGCGGGTGCAGCAGCACCGGCAGTCGCTTGGCCTCGCAGGCCGCGAAGATGGGCGTGAACGACGGGTCGGACAGCTCGCGGCCGTTGATGTTCGTGCCGAGGTAGACGCCGCGGATGCCGGGCAGCGCGGCCGCACGCTGCA
>QHSB01000477.1 GCA_003220335.1 Candidatus Rokuibacteriota bacterium | reverse complement strand
CGAGAGCGAGCGGCAGCTCGAGGAAGTGATGGTGGACTTCTGGTTCAACCACTTCAACGTCCACGCCGCCAAGGGCGAGGTGAAGTGGTACCTGACGTCCTACGAGCGCGACGTGATCCGCCCCCACGCCCTCGGCACGTTCGGTGACCTCCTGCGGGGCACGGCCACCCACCCGGCGATGCTCTTCTACCTCGACAACTGGCTCAGCACGCGGCCGAACTTCACGGTGGCTTTCGGTGCCAACCGCGGCAGGCGCGCGGGGCTCAACGAGAACTACGCGCGCGAGCTGATGGAGCTGCACACGCTCGGCGTGGACGGCGGCTACACGCAGACGGACGTCACCGAGGTGGCGCGCGCGTTCACCGGCTGGACGATCGAGCGTCCGCGCGACGACGCCCGTTTCGTCTTCCGGCCGCGCGTGCACGACCGCGGCGAGAAGACCGTGCTCGGCACGCGGCTGACCTCGGGCGGCGGCCAGGACGACGGCGAGCGCGTGCTGAGCCTGCTCGTCCACCACCCGGCCACGGCAAGATTCGTCGCGACGAAGCTCGTGCGCCGCTTCGTCGTCGACGAGCCGCCACCGGCGCTGGTCGAGCGGGTGGCGGCGACGTTCCGCGGGACCGACGGCGACGTCCGGGCGATGCTGCGCACGATCGTCGCGGCGCCGGAGTTCTGGGCGGCCGACGCGCGCGGCGCCAAGATCAAGAAACCGTTCGAGTACGTGACCAGCGCCGTGCGCGCGATGGGCGGCCACGTCGACGCGCGCGCCGGCTTCTTCCTCGCCCGCGCCGCGGCCGAGATGGGCGAAGGCCTCTACGGCGCCCAGCCGCCCACGGGTTATCCGGACCGCGCCGAGGCGTGGGTGAACGCGGGCGCGCTCCTCGCGCGGATGAACTTCGCGCTGGCGCTCACGCAGCGGCGGCTGCCGGGCGTGACGCTGGACCTCTCGCCGCTCGCCGCCGACGCCGCGGCGCCGGACGCCGCGCTCGACCGGCTGCTCGCCGCGCTGCTGCACGGCGAGGCCGGCGCCCAGACCCGCGCCGTCCTCACCGCGCAGCTCACGAATCCAGAGATCCGGCGTCAAACGCCGGACGATCGCGGGCCCGCGAACACCGACGTCGCCAAGCTGGCGGCGCTGGTGATCGGCTCGCCCGAGTTCCAGCGGAGATGAGGACACCGATGCTCACCCGACGCGCGCTCCTCAAGGGCGGCGCCTGCGCGCTGGCCGCGGTGGCCGCGCCGCCGCGCTTCCTGGCGCGGGCCGCCGCGGCCGCCGACGGCCGCCGCAAGGTGCTGGTGGCCGTGTTCCAGCGCGGCGCCGTGGACGGCCTCAGCATGATCGTGCCGCACGGCGACCGCGACTACGCGGCCGCGCGCGCCGCGATCGCCATCCGACCGCCGCGCGCCGGCGATGCCGGCGCCGCCGTGGACCTCGACGGCTTCTTCGGGCTGCACCCGGCGCTGGCGCCGCTCGTCCCCTTCTGGCAATCGCGCGCGCTGGCGGTCGTGCACGCGTGCGGCTCCCCCGACAAGACCCGCTCGCATTTCGACGCCCAGGACTACATGGAATCGGGCACGCCGGGCGTGAAGTCCACGCCCGACGGATGGCTGGCGCGCGCGGCGATGACCGTGCCTGCCCCGCGCTCGCCCTTCCGCGCCGTCGCGCTGGGATCTACCCTGCCCCGGGTCCTGCGCGGCGACGCGGGAGCGATCTCGCTCGCCTCGCTCGACCGCTTCGACGTGCGCGGGACGGCGGAGGCGGCGGTGGCCCGCAAGGGCTTCGAGTCGCTCTACGAGCAGGGCGTCCACGATCTGCTGCACGGCACCGGGCGCGAGACCTTCGAGGCGGTGCGCATGCTCAAGAGTGCGAACGCCTCGCGGCTGGCGCCGGCGAACGGCGCCGAGTACCCGCGCTCGCGGCTCGGCGAGTCCCTGCGGCAGATCGCGCAGCTGATCCGTGCCGACGTCGGCCTCGAGATCGCCTTCACCGACGCCGACGGCTGGGACACCCACGTGGGTCAGGGCGCCGAGCAGGGCCAGCTCGCGAATCGTCTGCGCGACTTCGGCGCGTCGCTGGCCGCGTTCGCCCAGGACCTCGGGGACCGCATGACCGACGTGGTCGTGCTCACGATGTCGGAGTTCGGCCGCACGGTGGCTGAGAACGGCAACCGCGGCACCGACCACGGCCACGCCACGGCGATGCTGCTGCTCGGCGGCGGCGTGCGCGGGGGCACGGTCTACGGGCGCTGGCCCGGACTCGCGCGCGAGCGCCTCTACGAGGGCCGCGATCTCGCGGTCACCACGGATTTCCGCGCCCTCTTCGGCGAGGTCGCCGGCCGCCACCTCGCGATCGCCAAGCCGGCGACGCTGTTCCCGGGATGGAGCGGAGGTTCAGCGCTCGGCGTGCTCAGCTGAGCGTGGTGTTATGCGTCCCGATTGGATGCCGGCGCTTCATCCGGCACGCCGCTTGGCGATCAGCTCCCGCACGGCCGGCACGAGTTCGACGGGCACCTCCATTGCCGTGTGGGTAGTCGCCTCGTAGGCGGCCTCATCCTCAGCAACAGCCTCCTCGTCCAACTGCGTCTCGTAGTGCTCTAGAACTCGGCGAACACGCTCTTCATCCCAACCAACGGGAGCTTCGATTGGCTCATTGCTTTCTCCTGCGCCGACGCCACGCGAAGAGCAGCTTGCGGCCGCGGTTGGTCACCTCGTAGAGGATTTTATGGTTGCCGCGGTTCGGATCGGCGGGGCGCAGGACGTAGAAGTCCACGTCGTACTCGACCCGGCCGCGCTCGTTCTTCGGCGCGCGGTCGAGGTTGACGATGGCGCGGTTGGCGGCCGCGGCGGGATCGAGCTCGCCGTGCGCCACCCCGACGACTTTCACGTAGGCGCCGGTGGCCCCGAAGGAGGTCCCGTCGGCGAACGGCTCGGTGCGCCGGACCTCGATGGTGGTGATCGCCGCCGGCGCGGGCGAGGTGGTCAGCCCGGCCGCGCAAAGCCCGCGCGCGAGCGGGAAAAGAACGCGCCTCACCGGGACGGCTAGAGCTCGGGGCGGCACACGACCCGGAAATTGCACCAACGGCAGATCCGCAGCTCTTCCGTACGCTCGAAGGCGTCCATCACCGCGACGTTCGCGTCGGGGTCGGCGAGATAGGCCTTCATCCCACGGATGGACAGCCGCAGCTGCTCGCGGATGTCGGCCAGCCTGGCGCCGTCCCAGCGGTGCGGCGTCACCGTCGGCTCGCGCAGGTTGACCTCCACGAGGTCCACCTTCTCGGGGTCCACGCCGAGCATGTCCTTCGCATAGAGCGCGTAGCAGCCGAGCTGGAAGGCGGCCGCGTCGGGATCGGCGGCGCCCGTCTTCCAGTCGATGAGCGCGAGACGGCCCTCGTCGGTCCAGAAGCCGAAGTCGGGGGCGATCCAGATCGGCGTGCCCTCGAAGTCGAGCACCTTGCTCCAGTGCTCGATCGACCAGTGCTCGGAGGCGGTCTTGCGGATCTCGGCGAGCAGCGGCAGCCGGAAGAAGTTGCGCAGGCACGAGGTCACGTTGCGGCTGAGGGCCTGCCACACCTCGGCCTTGAGGTCCAGCGTGTACTCGTGCTCGAAGAGCGCGAGCGTCTTGGGAGTGTCCCGGTAGCGACCGTCGCGCGACGAGCGCCAGTCGCCGCGCATGCGCTGCACGACGTCGGCGATGAACGGCTCGACCGGCACGTCGCGCCCCGCGCCGAAGATGTGCAGGGCCATCTCGATCGCGTCGTGCACCACGCGCCCGCCCCACATCTGTCGCGAGGCGAGCTGCTTGAGCACGTAGAGCCGGCGCACCTCCTCGGTGGCGCCCGCCTCCCAGCCCCCCCAGGCGCCGTAGTAGTGGTAGAAATACCGCCGCTTGCACTCGGAGAAGACGTTGTCGCGGCTGCGGGACCAGGAGAAGTCGTTGGTGAGGTCGGGCATCGCTCCGCATTCTATGCTAGCCTCGGCGCGATGACGAAGGCCGCATTCATCGTCGAGTGCCCCTGCTGTCAGGCAAAGCTGACGGTCGACCCCGAGGTCCGCGCGGTCATCGCCCACGAGGAGCCGCCGCGCAAGCGCACCGTCGCCGATCTCGACACCGCGTTCGGTGCGCTGGGCGCCAAGGCGGCCGAGCGCGAGGAGCGGTTCCGCCAGGCGCGGGCGTCGGAGGCCGACAAGGGCAAGCTGCTCGATCGCAAGTTCCAGGAAAGTCTCAAGAAGGCCAAGGACTCGCCGGACCCGCCGCGTCGCCCCTTCGACAACGAGTGACCGACCTCGTCGGTGACCTGCTGCGGCGGGTCAGCCGGAGCTTCTACCTCTCGCTCGCGATCCTGCCGCGCGCGCTGCGCGAGCCCCTCGGCCTCGCCTACCTCCTGGCGCGCGCCAGCGACACTGTCGCCGACACGCGCCTGCTGCCGCGCGCCGAGCGCCTGCGTCACCTCGCCACGCTCGGCGCGGCCTATGCCGGGGCGGCCGCCCCCGAGGTGGCCGGGGTCGCGCGCGCCTGCGCGTCAGCGCAGACGCACGCCGCGGAGCGGGAGCTGCTCGAGCGTGTGGGTGAGACGCTCGCGCGGGTCGAGCGGCTGCCGGCGGGGGACCGGACGGCGGTCCGGGCGGTGCTGGCCACGATCACCGAGGGGCAGCGCTTCGACCTCGAGCGCTTTCCGGGCGAGGACGCGGCGGGACTGGCGGCGCTCGACACACTCGCCGATCTCGACCGCTACACCTACCTGGTCGCCGGCTGCGTCGGCGAGTTCTGGACCCGCCTGTGCGTCGCCCACCGGCCGCGGCTGGCGGCCTGGGACGTGGCGGCCATGACCGCCACCGGCGTGCGCTTCGGCAAGGCGCTCCAGCTCACGAATGTGCTGCGCGACGTGCCGGCGGACCTGCACCAGGGCCGCTGCTACCTGCCCGCGCGCGAGCTGGCGGCGCTGGGGCTCGGCCCCCGCGACCTGCTCGACACCCAGCGGACGCCCGCCGCGCGGCCGTTGCTCGATCGCCTGCTGCGCCTGGCACTCGAGCACTACGACGCCGCGTGGCGCTACACGCTGGCCATCCCGCGCGCGGAGTGGCGCCTGCGCCTGGCCTGCGCCTGGCCGCTGCTGATCGGCCTCGGCACGCTCGCGGCGATCGCGCGGCACCCGAACCCACTCGCGGTGGTGCGGCCGATCAAGATCTCGCGCGGCGCCGTGCGCGCGATCCTGGCGCGCTCGGCGCTGGCCGTCTGGTCCGACGCCGCGCTCCGCCGCGAGGCCGGGCGGCTGCGCGCGGCCGTACGCGTTTGAAAATATCCTTGCGTGCGACGCCGCGCCGTGTGCACGGTATGGCGCAGCACGCACGAATCCCCTGGAGGTGGGCATGGAACGCATGATGGACGGCGGCGGCTACGGCAGCGACCCGATCACCCCCGGCTCCGAGATGGGCATGCCCCTCGAGGAGCGTCCCCCGAGGAAACCGGCGCAGAAGAGCGGCGGCAAAGCGCGGCCGAAGAAGCGGGCAACGAAGGCCAAGGCGCGCGGGCGGAAGAAGGCGCGGCGGACCAGTCGCCCGCGCGCGAAGGCGCGGAAGTCGTCGAAGCGGCCTAAGGCTCGGAAAGGCCGCTAATCGGCCAGACGAAGAGCGAGGAGCGCGGCCGGATCGACGCGGGCGCTGCCAAGCTGGGCGCCGAAATGTAGATGCGGGCCCGTCGCCCGTCCGGTCGCTCCCACCGTGCCGATCGGCTGGCCGCGATCCACCCGGTCGCCCTCTGACACGGCGACCGAGTCGAGGTGGAAGTAGAGCGTGTAGAGCCCGAGCCCGTGGTCGAGCGCGATCAGGCGGCCGGGGAAGAAGTAGTCCCCCACGAGGGCCACTCGCCCGGCGTTGGCCGCGACGACCGGCGTCCCCTGCGGCGCCCGGTAGTCGGCGCCGCCGTGCGCCGCGCGCGGCCTGCCGTTGATGATCCGGCGGGCGCCGAACCCGCTCGGCGGCTCCGTCCCGGCCACCGGCCGCACGAACGCCCCGCGCCACAGACGCTCGGGAGAGACCGTGCGATAGAGCATTGTTAGGTGTAGGCCCTCCGCCACCGCGCGGC
>QHSB01000476.1 GCA_003220335.1 Candidatus Rokuibacteriota bacterium | reverse complement strand
CCAGAGGGGGCGCTCGCCCCGCTCGGGCTTGTAGACGGCGAGCGCGCAAGTGGCCTCGAGCGCGACCTCGACGAGGAAGGTCGCGTTCGTGCTGCGGGGCAGCCGCCCCTTGAGGGTCACCTCGCCGCGCGCGAGGAGCGCGGCGACGTCAGGCGGTGACGACGTGGCCGTTGCTCCGCGGGCACACGTGGCCGGCGGGATCCCTGGGCTGGCTGCACATGGGGCAGATCGGCCGGCCCGCCTTCACGAGCGACTCCGTGCGCTCGACGAACGCCGCCGCCTGGGCGCGCGTGATCGCGAAGCGGGCCGTCGCCGGCTCCTCGCCTTCCTCGTCGACGACGGACTCGGCGACCACGACGATGCGCTGGCGCTTCTCGTCCCAGCCGAGGCCGAGCGAGGCCACCGGCCACGCCGCGTCCACGGGCTCGACGAGGTCGAGGCTCTGGGGCGTCGGCTCCGACGCCGTCGGCAGCTTGTCGAGTATCTGCGCGAGGTAGGTCGCCAGCGCGCGCACCTGCTCCTTCTCGCTCTTGAGCGTGACGAGCCGGCCCTTCTGGCGTCCCTGGATGTAGAAGACGCGCTCGCCCACCGGGCCGACGGCGCCGGTGGTGAAGTGATCGGGCGCATCGAGGTCGAAGGACGCGCTCATGGCCGCCCCAGCGACGCGAGGTCGCCGTCCATCGCGTTCATCGTGAGCACGCTCAGCCCCTCCAAACGATAGGCGATCGCCGTGATGGACGCCGGCGCGATCATGATCCTCTGGAAGAGATCGAGCGGCGCGCCGAGCGCGTGCGCCACCAGCGTCTTGATCGGGTCGGCGTGCGAGGCGACGACGATGGTGCCGCCGCGATGGCGCGCGACCAGCCGGGCCACCGCGCTCACCATGCGCGCCTGCATCTCGACGAACGACTCGCCGCCCGGAAAACGGAACGCGCTCGCGTGCCGCTGCACCACGGCCCACTCGGGCCGCTTCGCCGCCCGCCGCAGCGACAGTCCGGTCCACGCGCCGAGATCGCTCTCGAGCAGGCCGGGCTCCACGCGCACGGCGAGGCCGCGCGCCTTCGCCAGCGGCGCCACCGTCTCGCGAGCCCGCTCGAGCGGCGACGAGTAGATCGCCGCGAGCTTCGGCACCGCCGCCAGCCGCACGGCCAGCGCCTCCGCCTGGCGCCGGCCCTCCTCCGAGAGGTGCAGGCCGCGGCGGCGGCCGGGCAGCAGGCGCCCGGTGGTCGGCGTCACGCCGTGGCGCACGAGCAGGACGAGCGTGGAGGCGAAACGGGCCGGCAGCATGCCACAGAGAGTGTCAGTGGCGCGCGGTCAACGCAAGCGAGGCGGCTCAGCCGCCGAGGATCTCGCGGACCTTCGCGAGGATCGGGCCCCGGCCGATGCCGAAGCGCTCGAGCAACTGCCGCGGCGGGCCGCTGCGCGGAATCTCGCGCACGGCGAGCCGGTGCACGGCGACGCCGGCGGTGCTCACGGCTTCCATCACGGCGTCGCCGAGGCCGCCCTCCGGATAGTGGTCCTCGACGGTCAGGACCCGGTTGTCGCACGCGCGCGCGGCCTCGAGCAATGCGGCGGCGTCCAGCGGCTTCACGCAGAAGAGGTCGATCACGCGCACGGCGGTCCCCTGCTTCGCCAGCTCGTCGTAGGCGGCGAGCGCCTCGTGCAGCGTGATCCCGGCCGCGACGATGGCGAGCCGGTCGCGCTCGCTCCGGCGCAGCGTCTTGAGCGTGCCGACGGCGAACGCGTCGTCCTCGCGGTAGAGGCCCGGCGTCTTGCCGCGCGTCGTGCGGATGTAGACGATGCCCTTGCGCGCCGCGGCCAATCGCACGGCGGCATCGGTGGCGACGCCGTCGGATGGGTAGAAGACGACGGCCTCGGGGATCGCGCGGAAGAGCGCGAGATCCTCGAGAGCCATCTGCGAGGGCCCGTCCTCGCCGATCGAGACGCCCGCGTGCGATCCGCAGAGCTTCAGGTTGGCGCGCGAGATGCCGGCCATGCGGATCTGGTCGGCCGCGCGCTCGAGGAAGCACGCGAACGACGAGACGAACGGGATCAGGCCCTGGGCGGCGAGGCCGGCCCCCGCGCTCACCATGTTCTGCTCCGCGATCCAGCCCTCGACGAACCGGTCGGGGAAGCGCTCCTTGAACTTCTCCGCGTACGTCGAATTCTTCACGTCGCCGTCCAGCACGCGCACGCGCGGGTCGCTCTCGCCGAGCCGCACCAGCGCCTCGCCGTACGCCTGGCGCGTCGCGATCTCGCCGGTCGGTGGCTTGCCCGCGACCGGCTGGGGCGTCGGCAGCGCGCTCTTGCCCGCGCGCCGGCGCGGCCGGTGGATCGGCGGCGGCGGCAGCCGGTGCAGCCGGCTCTCCAGCGCCGCGATCACGCGCTCCGCCATGTCGGGAGGCAGGGGCTTGCCGTGCCAGCCTTCCTTGCCCTCGACCTCGGCGCCGAGCCCCTTGCCCTTCACCGTGCGCGCGACGATCGCGGTCGGCGCGCCGCGGCCGCGCGCGGCGCGGCGGAGCGCGGTGGTCACCTGCTTCATGTCGTGCCCGTCGATGACGTTCACGCGCCAGCCGAACGCGGCGAAGCGGCGCTGGTAGGCCTTGAGGTCGTGGCCGAACATCGTCGGCCCCGATTGGCCGAGCGCGTTCACGTCGACGATCGCCACGAGGTTCTCGACCTTCTCGTGGCTCGCCATCTGCGCGGCCTCCCACACCGAGCCCTCCGCCATCTCGCCGTCGCCGAGCAGGACGAAGACCCGCGCGTCGGCGCCGAGCATGCGCGCGCCGAGCGCCAGGCCAACGCCGACGCCGAGCCCCTGGCCGAGCGAGCCGGTGGCGACGTCGACGAACGGCAGCCGCGGCGTGGGGTGGCCCTCGAGATCGCTGTCGATCTGGCGCAGCTGCACGAGATCCTTGCGGTCGAGCGCGCCGGCCGCCGCCCACGCCGCGTAGAGCAGCGGCGCCGCGTGGCCTTTGCTCAGCACGAAGCGGTCGCACGCCGGATCGCGCGGCGCCTGCGGGTCGAAGCGCATCACGTCGAAGAAGATCGCCGCGACGAGGTCCGCGCCGGAGGCGCAGGAGGTCGGGTGGCCGCTGCCGGCCGCGGTCGTCGCGCGCACGCTGTCCACGCGCAGCTGGGTGGCCAAGTCCTCGAGCGCGAGCAAGCGGGCGTCGGCGGGGCTGCTCATGGCCATAGTGTAAACCGCTGCAACGCGAACGCCAGTGGAGTCGCTGGCACCGTGGCTGCACGTCGCGCGGGGGGAGGTGTGTGATGAGCAAGCTGCTGGGCCTGATCGTGAGCCTCGCCGTCGGCGCCGGGGCCGCCTACATGCTCGATCCCGAGCGCGGCCGCCACCGCCGAGCGCTGGTCCGCGACAAGGCGGTGGCGGCGACGAACCGGATGCGCGAGGCGCTCGACGGCAAGACGCGCCACTGGTCGAATCTCGCGCACGGCTACATGGCCGAGGCCCGCGGTCTCTTCGCTCGCGGCCGGCGCACGGCGCAGGCCGCCTCCGCGCGGATCGAGGGGCGCGCCTGACCATGGAGCCGCTCGAGCGGCGCTACTTCGGGGGTGACGACCGTGCGCCGGAGCGGCGCCGACGCCGGCGCGGCGAACCCGAGGCCGGCTGGCAGATCGGCCCCGGCGTCGGCGGCGCCGGCGACGCGACGCTGGCGCCGGGGCCGCCACCCGAGCGCGGGCCGGACGACGGCAAGCGCACGGACGAGCTCATCCGCGAGGACGTCTGCCAGTGGATGTCGGACGACCCACGGCTGGATGCGCGCGAGATCGACGTGCGCGTGCAGGACGGCGAGGTCACGCTCGAGGGCGGGGTGGAGCATCGCGCCGCGCGGCGCCTGGCGGAGGACATCGCCGCCGCCGTGCCTGGCGTCCGCAAGGTCCTCAACCGCCTGCAGACCCGCGACCGCCGCTCCGCCTGATCTCAGCGCTCGCGCGTCGCGTGGTCCGCGAGCACCGACGCCACGCATGCTGTGACGCGCACGCCCGTCGGGACGTGCAGGTACTCGTTCGGCCCGTGCGCGTTGCTGTCGGGACCGAGCACGCCCGTGATCATGAACTGCGCCTGCGGGTAGCGGGCACCGAGCATCGCCATGAACGGAATCGAGCCGCCCGTGCCCTGCGACATCGCGGGCTGTCCGAAATAGTCTTCCGACGCGCGCCGCATCGCGTCCGTGAGCCACGGCGCGGTCGCCGGCGCGTCCCAGCCGTCGCCCGGCGACTCCGCCTGGAAGGTCACGCGCGCGCCGTACGGCGGCTCGGCCTCGAGCGTCTCCTTCAACCGCTTCGCCGCGTGCGCGGCGCCGACCGTCGGCGGCAGCCGCAACGAGAGCTTGGCGGCCGTCAGCGGGCGCAGCACGTTGCCGCCGTCGGTGGGCGACGGCAGCCCGGCCGCACCGGTGATCGAGAGCGCCGGCCGCCACGTCCCGGCCAGCAGCGCCGCCAGCGGATCGTCGTGCATGGCACGCACGCCGGACACGAACGGAAACTCCGCGAGGCGCTTGGCGAGCATGCCGGAGACGGCGCGCGCCTGCTCGATGCGCTCGCGCGGGATGTCGGCATGGAGGTCGCGGAGGAGGATCTCGCCCGTGCGCTCGTCCTCGACGCGCGAGAGCAGCGCTCTCAGTATTCGGAACGAGGAGGGCACGATGCCGCTCGCCGCGCCCGAGTGCACGCCCTCCGTGAGCACCTCGACCGTGAGCACGCCGTTGACGACGCCGCGCAGCGAGGTCGTCGTCCACAGGTGCTCGTAGTCCGAGCAGCCGGAGTCGAGGCAGACGACGAGACTCGGCGTGCCGATGCGCGCGGCCAGCGCGTCGACGTAGTGCGGCAGGTCATAGGAGCCGGACTCCTCGCACGCCTCGATGAGCACGACGCAGCGCGCGTGCGGCACTCCCTGCGCCTGGAGCGCCTGGATCGACGTGAGCGCGGCGAAGGCCGCGTAGCCGTCGTCGGCGGCGCCGCGGCCGTAGAGCTTGTCGCCGCGCCGCACCGGCGTCCACGGACCGAGCCCTTCGCTCCAGCCGACCATCTCCGGCTGCTTGTCGCAGTGGCCGTAGAGCAGCACGGTGTCGGCGCCGCGGCCGGGCACCTCCATGACGATGACCGGCGTGCGACCCGGCAGGCGCAGGACCTCGACGCGCAGTCCCTCGATCGCCCGCGCGCGCGACCACTGCTCGATCGTGCTCACCGCGCGGTCGAGGTGGCCGTGCGCCTTCCAGTCGGGATCGAACATCGGTGACTTCGCCGGGATCCGCACGTACTCGGTGAGCGTGGGCAGGATCTCGCTGTCCCACGTCTTCTGCACGAGCGCGGTCGTGCGCGCGACGTCGAGCCTCGTCGTCACTTCGCGCCCTTCAGGGCACCCCAGACGCGCTCGGGCTTGAGCGGCATGTCGAGGTGCTTGACCCCGAAGGTCTTGAGGGCGTCGACCACCGCGTTGACGATGGCGGGCGTGCTCCCGATGGTCGCCGCCTCGCCGATGCCCTTGGCGCCCATGGGGTTGAAGGGCGTCGGCGTCACCGTCTGGTCCGTCTTGAACGACGGCAAGTCCTCGGGGTGCGGGATGGCGTAGTCCATCAGCGAGCCGGTGACGAGCTGGCCGTCGGCGCTGTAGACGACTTCTTCGAGAAGCGCCTGCGCGATGCCCTGCGCGATGCCGCCGTGGACCTGGCCGGCCACGAGGGTGGGGCTGATGCGGACGCCACAGTCATCGACGGAGACGAAGTCGCGCACGTTGACGCGCCCCGTCTCGCGATCGATCTCGACCACGGCCACGTGGGCGCCGAACGGGTAGACGAGCTGCGGCGGCCGGAAGAACTCCGTCGCCTCGAGCCCGTACTCCATGCCCTCGGGCAGGCCCTCGGCGTACGCCTTCGCCGCGATGTCGGCGATGGTCAGCGCCTTGGCCGGCATGCCCTTCACGTGATAGGTCCCCTCGGTGTAGACGACGTCGGCCGCGGCGGCCTCCAGCATCGTGGCCGCGATCTTCCGCGCCTTGTCCTGCACCTTGAGGGTGGCGCCGAGAATGGCCGAGCCGCCGACGGCGAGGCTGCGCGAGCCGCCGGTGCCGTTGCCCATCGGCGTGTTGAGCGTGTCGCCGTGGCGGACGACGATCCGGTCGAACGGCACGCCGAGGTGGTCGGCGATGATCTGCGCGAACGTCGTTTCGTGGCCCTGGCCGTGCGCGGACGTCCCGGTGAACGCCTCCACGGAGCCGCCCGGCTCGACGCGCACGACGGCGCTCTCGAACGGGCCGAAGCCGCACATCTCGACGTAGCACGCCATGCCGATGCCGAGCAGCGTGCGCTCGCGCCGGCTCACCCGCGCCTGCTGATCGCCACGCAGCTTCTCGACGCCCGCGATCTC
>QHSB01000475.1 GCA_003220335.1 Candidatus Rokuibacteriota bacterium | reverse complement strand
ACCGAGAGCGAGGGCATCACCTTGATGAACCCGAGGAACAGGAGGAAGAACCACGCGAAGCTGCCGATGACGATCGTGGAGTCCGTCACCGTCGGCACGTAGATGCCCCACGTGTACGGGTAGAAGTCGTGGCCCAGCGACGGCACGATGATGTTGAAGCGCTCGAACCACATCCCGATGAGCACGAGGATCGACACGACGTAGAGGATCACCGGGCTCGTGCGCGCCTTCTTCCAGAAGAGGATCAGCGGCGACACGCAGTTGCAGAAGTACATCGTGAAGAGCGCCCACGCGTACGAGCTCGTCAGCCGCCAGAACAGCGAGGCTTTTTCGATGTGCTCGCCGCTGTACCACGACGTGAACAGCTCGCACACGTAGAAGTACGTCAGCACGAGGCCGGTCACGAGGATGAGCTTGGCCATCATGTCGAGATGCCGCGCGGTGATGTAGGCGTTCAGGTTGAAGAAGTAGCGCATGGGCAGCACCAGCACGAGGACCATCGCGAAGCCCGAGAAGATGGCGCCGTCGACGAAGAACGGCGCGAAGAGGGTCGAGTGCCAGCCGGGGACGAGCGCCATCGCGAAGTCCCACGACACCACGCTGTGGACCGAGAGCACGAGGGGCGTCGCGAAGGCGGCCAGCAACCCGTAGGCGCGGCGGTAATGCCGCCACTGGCTGTCCGAGCCCTCCCAGCCGAGCGAGAGCATGCCGTAGATCCGCCGCCGCCAGCCGCTGGACCCGTCGCGCAGCGCGGCGATGTCCGGGATGAGGCCGACGATGAAGAACACGGTGCTGATGGACAGGTACGTGGAGATCGCGAACACGTCCCACACGAGCGGCGACTTGAAGTTGGGCCAGAGGTAGCGCTGGTTCGGGTACGGCAGCAAGAAGTAGGCGAACCACATCCGGCCGGCATGGATGAGCGGAAACAGGCCGGCGGTCATGACCGCGAAGATGGTCATGGCCTCCGCCGCGCGGTAGATCGAGGTGCGCCAGCGCGCGCGGAAGAGGTAGAGGACCGCCGAGATCAGCGTGCCGGCGTGGCCGATGCCGATCCAGAACACGAAGGTCGTGATGTACATCGCCCACATCTGCGGCGTGCGCTTGCCGGCGGCGCCCATGCCGACGAAGATCTGATACGACCACGCCAGGAAGAAGCACGTCAGCAGCAGGCCGACGATACACATCCAGGCGAAATAGAGATTGCCGGGCGGCCGCAGCGTGGCCATGACGTCGCGGTTGACGTCGCCATAGCTCGGCGTCGCGGTGTGACGCTCGCCGGCGACGCTCATTTATGACCTCCCTGCCGCGGCGGCCTGGTGTCCGCCGCCGGCGGGTAGCCGGCGCGCGGGGCGCCATGGCCGCCGTCGCCGGCGCCGTCGGCGCGGACGACCTTGGCCAGGTAGCTCACCCCCGGCCGCGTCCCGATCTCGTCGAGCACCTGGTACGCCCGCGGCGACTGCTGCAGCTTCGACACCGCGCTGCCGTCGTCCTTGAGGTTGCCGAACGTGATCGCGCGCGTGGGGCACGTCTGCTGGCATGCGGTGACGATGTCGCCGTCGCGCACGGGGCGCTTCTCGTCACGGTGGGCGTGATCCTTGCCCGCCACGATGCGCTGGATGCACATCGTGCACTTTTCCATGACGCCGAGCTGCCGCACGGTGACCTCCGGGTTCAGCTGCACCTCGAGCGGCTCGGGGAAGTCGTAGTTGTACCAGTTGAACCGGCGCACGTGGTACGGGCAGTTGTTGCCGCAATAGCGAGTCCCGACGCAGCGGTTGTAGACCTGCCCATTGAGGCCCTCTTCGGTTCGATAGGCCGCAAAGACGGGACACACCGGCTCGCACGGCGCGACCTCGCAGTGCTGGCAGAACATCGGCATGAAGAAGTTCTGGGCCTCGGGCTTGCCTCCGTCCGGAAGCCAGCGCTCGATGCGCAGCCAGTGCACCTGCCGCCCGTACGCCGCCTCGGCCTTGCCGACGACGGGTACGTTGTTCTCCGCGATGCAGGCCACCACGCAGGCGCCGCAGCCAACGCACGCGTCGACGTCCACCGCCATGCCCCAGCGATATCCGGGATAGCGCTGGCCCGTGTACATCGTGAGGACCTCGTGCGCCTCGGTGCGGCCGCGCAGCGCCTCCTCGCGGGCCGTCCCCAGCTCGACGTGCCGCGCCAGCTCGCGGTGGTCCTGGTCGAACGTCGCCTGCAGCACCGCCAGCGGCCGCCGCGCGCCCGTCTTCGCGAGGGTCACGCGGACGCCGAGATACTGGATACCGCCCCCCGCCTCCGCCGCCGCGGGCAGCAGCGCGACCGGGTTCTGGGACGTGCTCGGCGCGCCGACGTAGCGCGGCACGTGATAGCGCGCGTAGCGATGGCCGATGGGGATCGCCACGGCCTTCGGGTGCAGCGTCGGCGTCGGGTACGCAGGCAGCTCGATCGCGCCGTGCGGCGACGTCACGCGGACGACGTCGCCGCGCGTGATGCCAAGCGCCGTCGCCGTCTCCGCCGCGATCTCGACCCAGGCATCCCACGCCACCGACGTGATCGGATCCGGCGCCTCCTGGAGCCAGGCGCGCGAGGCGCCGCGGCCGTCGTACATCCGCAGCGACGGGAACGCGAGCAGCGCGTAACCGCCGGCATCGCCCTCGAGCTTCGCGGCCGTCGCCTCGACCGGCGCCGGCCGGCCGGCGATGGCGGCGCTTGCCACGTCGCGCCACACACCGCCCCGGCGCTGCGCGCCGGCGAGGTCGCCCTTCACCACCGGCTCCCACGCCGCCCTGAGATACGCCTCGAACCCGGCCCACGGAAGCGGCCCCTTGCCTTCCTCGGCGCCGAGGACGGTGCGTCCGACGGTCAGGAGCACGTCGCCCATGGGGCGCGCGTCCCGGATCGGCTTCATCGCCGGCTGCATGAGACCCGTCACGCCCTCGCGCGGCGCGTAGTCGCCCCACGACTCGAGCCAGTGGGTGTCCGGCAGGATCAGATGGGCGAGTGTGGTCGTCTCGTCTGGGAGGTTGCCGAACGAAACGACGAACGGCACCTTCTTGATGGCGTCCGCCGCCTTGAGCCCGCCAGGCAGCGTGAACGCCGGGTTGACGCCGGGCCCGAGCAGCAGCACCTCGATCTCCCCCGCCGCCATCGCCTGCACCAGCTTGGCGACCTCCGCATAGGGCGTCGCCTTGCCGTACGCCCAGTCGGGGCCGAAGCGCATGGTCTTGCCGACGTTGCCGGTCGCCGCGTTGAGCAGCGCGACCGCGGTCTGCACCTGGGTGGCGTTGGAGCCGCTGGCGGCGGCGCCGCCCGCGATGGCGAGCGCGGGCTTGCCTCGACCGAACGCGTCCGCGATGCCCTCGATGGTCTGGGCGTCGACGCCGGTCTCGTCCGCGACCTTCTTGACGTCGATCTGGGCAGCGACGCCGGCGTACGCGCGATCGGCCAGGCCGCGGTCGATGAGGGTCTTGAGCACCGCCAGGGCCAGCGCGGCCTCGGTGCCCGGCGCGTTGCGCACCCACTGGTCCGCGTTGGCCGCCGTCAGCGACTGGCGCGGCTCGACGTGGATGTAGGTGCCGGTTCGGCCCTCGCGGAATGCGTGCATGCGCGCGAATGCGGTCGGGAAGGCGACGTTGTTGATCCACGTCTCGACCCAGTCGGCGCCGAAGTTGAGGATGACCCGCGCGTCCTCGAAGGCGTAGGACGGGACGGCGTCGCGACCGAACACCGCGCGGCTCGCCGCGCGGATCGCCTCGTGGCCGAACGGCTCGAGGGTGACGCGCGGGCGCGCGCCGAGCGCCTCGGTCCAGCGGTCCATCAGCGCGCCGAGGCTGCCCGTCTCGAGCTGCGTGACGAGCGCCACGCCGCGGCCCTTGCCGGCCCCGCGGGCGGCGGCGAGCCGCTCGCCGACCGCCTTGAGCGCCTCGTCCCAGCCGAGCGACGTGAAGATCGCGCCGTTGCGGCGCTGCGGCCCCGAGACGCGATCGGGATGGTAGAGCCCCTGCAGCGCGGCCTGACCGCGAATACAGAGGCCGCCGCGGTTGACCGGGTGGTCGGGATTGCCCTCGAGCTTCACGACGCGGCCCTCGCGATTGCGCGCGAGCACGCCGCAGCCGGCCGGACACTCGCGGCACACGGTGGCGAACCACGCGGCGACGCCGGGCACGAGCTGCTCATTCGGAACGACCAGCGGCAGGATCGTCTCGGTCGCCTGCTGGCAGCCGCCGGCCGCGGCCGCGGCGCCGGTCGCCGTCACGATCTTGAAGAAGTCGCGTCGCTTCATGGGCGGATGGTTCTCAGGTGCCGCCCCATCTCAGTGATGACACGCGATGCAGTCGAGCGGCGCTCTGGCGTTGCGCGTCGCGTTCTGCTCGCGATGGCAGTCGATGCACCAGCCCATCGTCAGCGGCGGCGGCGCCGTGTGAAAGCCCGCGACGTTGAGCAGGTCGTTGGTCAGCGTCGGCCCGGTGCGCGCCGACACCGTCGTCATCGCCTCCACGGCGCCGTGGCACGTCTGGCACGTCACGCCGAATTGCACGTGCGCCTTGTGCGGGAAGTACGTGAACTCGGGGAGCTTGTAGACGCGCGCCCACGGGATCGGCTCGGCCCGGGCACCGTACTCGGCCAGCTTCTTGATCTCCGGGCGATCGGCGGCGGTGATCTTGTGGCAGCCGAGGCAGCGCTGCACCGAGGGCAGCCCCGCGTACTCCGAGCGACGCGCGTCCGCGTGGCAGTACTGGCAGTCGATCTTGTAGGCTTGCACGTGGGTGTTGTGCGGAAAGTTGATCGGCTGCGCCGACGGTTTCGCGGCCGCCGGCTGACGGCTCCACGACGACACGGCGAGAAAGATGAGCACGGCGAGGAGTACGACGCCCAGCGCGCCCACGCCCGCCTTCGTCATCGACGGTCGCACGACCTCCCGAGAAGTGGACTGGATTGCTCGTGAATATATACACGAGGCGCCGGCGTTCGTCTAGCGGATTTGCCGGCTAGACGACGGCGGCCATCGCGTCGGCGGCGGCGCGCGCGGCGTGATCGAGATCGTCGTCGCCGTGGGCGAGCGACACGAACGCCGCCTCGAACTGGGAGGGCGCCAGGTACACGCCGCGCTCGAGCATGCCGTGATAGAAGCGCGCGTAGCGCGCGACGTCGGCGGTCTTCGCGTCGGCGTAGTCGCGCACCGGGCCGGCACAGAAGAAGCCCGTCAGCATGGAGCCGACGCGGTTGATCGTGAACGGCACGCCGGCCTTGCCGGCGGCGTCGCGCAGCCCGCGCTCGAGCCGAGCGCCCAGCGCCTCGAGCCGCGCATAGCCCTTGCGGTCCTCGAGCGCGCGCAGGGTGGCGAGGCCGGCCGCCACCGCGAGCGGGTTGCCGGACAGCGTGCCCGCCTGGTACACGCCGCCGAGCGGCGCCACGTGATCCATCACGTCGCGGCGCCCGCCGTAGGCGCCCACGGGCAGGCCGCCGCCGATGATCTTGCCCAGGCACGTGAGGTCGGGCCGCACGCCGTACAGCTCCTGGGCACCGCCGTAGGCGACGCGGAAGCCCGTGATCACCTCGTCGAAGATCAGGAGCGCCCCGTGCTGCGCGGTGATCTCGCGGAGACCGGCGAGGAAGCCCGGCGCCGGCGCCACCACGCCCATGTTGCCCGCCACCGGCTCCACGATCAGCGCGGCGATCTCCTCGCCGCGCTGGCGAAACAGCTCGCGGACGGCGTCGAGGTCGTTGAAGGGCAGCGTCAGCGTCAGGGCCGCGAGCACCGCCGGCACCCCGCGGCTGTCGGGGATACCGAAGGTGGCGCCGCCCGAGCCCGCCTTCACGAGCAGGCTGTCCGCGTGACCGTGGTAGCAGCCGTCGAACTTGACGAGGAGATCGCGGCCGGTGGCGCCGCGCGCGACGCGGATCGCGCTCATGGCCGCCTCCGTCCCCGAGGAGACGAGCCGGAGCAGCTCCATCGACGGATAGGCGGCCGCGATCGCCTCGGCGAGCTCCACCTCCTGCCGCGTGGGCGCGCCGTAGCTCGTTCCGCCCGCCGCCGCCGCCGTCACCGCCTGCACGACCGCGCGCGGCGCATGGCCGAGCACGAGCGGTCCCCAGGAGCCGACGAAGTCGACATACGCACGCCCGTCGGCGTCCCACAGCCGGGCGCCCTCGGCTCGCGCCACGAACCGCGGCTCGCCGCCGACGGAGCGGAACGCGCGCACGGGGCTGTTGACGCCCCCGGGAATGCGCCGCTCGGCCGCGGCCAGCAGGCGGCGGGAGACCGCGGGCTCCGCCGGGTCGAGGTCGCCCGCGTCCGCCCGCTCGAACACGCGGCGCTCGACGTTCCAGCGATAGGCGGCGAGCGCCTTCACGTCGGGGCCGACCACGGAGACGACGACGTACACGGCGCCGGGGTACGCGGGCTCTCCACGGATCAGGGCCTGGCCCCGATCGGTCTCGGAGAAGTACGCTCCGGCGTTCGGGTGCGAGTGATAGATCACCGCGAAGGCGAAGCCCTCGTCGGCCAGGCGGTTGAGCTTGAGCGCGTCGATCGGATCCATGTAGTACGCGTTG
>QHSB01000730.1 GCA_003220335.1 Candidatus Rokuibacteriota bacterium | reverse complement strand
GCTTCACGCAGGCCGTCGAGTCGAAGGCGATGCCCGGCATCGTCGCGATGGCCGCCACCGACAAGGGCGTGCTCTACGAGGGCGCCTTCGGCCGGCGCGAGATCGGCAAGGACGCGCCCATGACACTCGACACCGTCGTGTGGATCGCCTCCATGACCAAGGCCATCACGGCCACGGCGGCCATGCAGCTGGTCGAGCGCGGCAAGCTCGCGCTGGATGCTCCCGCGAGCCAGCTCGCGCCGGGTCTGGCGAAGGCGCAGGTGCTCGAAGGCTTCGACGCGGCCGGGCAGCCACGGCTGCGCGCACCCAAACGGCCGATCACGCTGCGTCACCTGCTCACGCACACCGCGGGCTACTCGTACGAGATCTGGAGTTCGGACATCGCCAAGTATCAGGCGGCGACGAATACGCCCGGCATCACGACCTGCACGAACGCCGCGCTGACGACGCCGCTGCTCTTCGACCCGGGCGACCGGTGGGAGTACGGCATCAACATCGACTGGGCCGGCAAGATGGTCGAGGCGGCCTCGGGCCAGAAGCTCGACGCGTACTTGCAGCAGAACGTCCTCGGCCCGCTCGGCATGAAGGACACGTCGTTCAGCCTCTCCGCCTCGCAGCGCGCGCGGCTGGCCAGCGTGCACCAGCGCGACGACACGGGCGCGCTGGCGCCGATCGAGTTCGGCCTGCCGGAAAACCCGGAGTTCCACATGGGAGGCGGCGGGCTCAACGGCACCGCGCCCGACTATCTCGCGTTCACGCAGATGATCATGCACGGCGGCCGCTTCAACGGCGCGCAGGTGCTGCGGCCGGAGACGGTCGACCAGATGGCGCAGAACCACATCGGTCCGCTCGAGATCGGCGCCATGACGAGCGCGATCCCGGCGCTCACCAACGACGTCGAGCTGTTCCCCGGAATGTCCAAGAAGTGGGGGCTCAGCTTCCTGATCAACACAGCGCAGGCGCCGACCGGGCGCTCGGCCGGCAGCCTGGCGTGGGCCGGGCTCGCCAATACCTACTTCTGGATCGACCGCGACAAGCGCGTGTGCGGTGTGTTCCTCTCGCAGGTTCTGCCGTTCTTTGACCACACGGCCATCGACCTGCTGACGACATTCGAGACGGAGGTTTATCGCGCGCTCTAATCCCTCAGGTCGCGCGCTTGGCGAGGGTCGCGCAGAACACGTCGAGGTCGCCTAGCTCCGACGATGCGAGGGCGTACACACGGCGCCAGTCGAGGGCGCCGTACTGGTGGGCGACGAGGTTCCGGAATGCGGCGGCCGCGGCGAGACGCGTGGCCAGCTCACGCGGGATGAGGCCGTGCCTACTTCTCGAGTATCTCGACTTCAAGCCCGTTGAAGAGCGATGTGCCGCCGGGGTCCTGCGCGCCGCCGCAGCCCGTGGTCGATAGCGCGATCCTCGCGGCGAGGAGCGCGCTATCGACCACGGGCTGCGGCGGCGCGCAGGACCCCGGCGGCACACCGCTCTTCGACGGGCTTGAAGTCGAGATACTCGAGAAGTACGCGCGCCTTGCGGGCCACCAGCGCAGCGTGGTCGCGCTCGACGAGCAGGCGCCCGTCGCGGAAGATCCGATAGGCGAGCGGCGCGGGCGCCTCGTCGAGGAGCACGAGGTCGACGCGGCGCGCGGCGGCGGACTCCAAGCGTGCCGCCAGGCCGCCGAGAGCCTGCACGTCCCGCGACGTGCCGGCGGTCAATTCGACGGCGACGTCGGCGTCGCTACCCGGGTGCGCCGTTCCACGAGCGCCGGACCCGAAGAGCAGGGCGTACGCGACACCGGGTTCGGCTTCGAGGACGTGACGAAGCGCGTCCAGCATGCGGCCAGCCTAGCACGGAGCACCGCGAAGACTCGCTCAGTCCGCGGCGTTCACCGTCGCCGCGCCCTATTGCATGTATTTGACGTCACAGCGATAGGTCTTGTAGTCGCCGACGAAAAACGGCTGGAGCGCGGGCGCAAATTCTTGTCGATAGAGGTCGCTCTGCTCATATGCCTGCATGTCTGGGGCGCTGTCCCAGAGACTCACCGCAAACCCGGTATCCTTGTCGTTCATATCTTGTAACAGCCACCGCCCGCGAAGCCCTTTGATGTTACGGCCCTTCGCGGCCACCGTGCTGTTGTACGTGGTTTCGAACTGATTCCACGAGCCGGGCCGGAGTTTTCCCCACGTAATCCGCATGATCATGTCTGTTCCTCCTTGTGGCTCTTCGCGTCCTCAGTCGTAGCGCGGCGGGCGCTTCTCGCGAAAGGCGGCGACGCCCTCGCGGAAGTGCGCGCTGGCCCGCACGCGGTCGCCCAGCGCCTGGTCCAGCGCCTCGCGCGCGCGAGCGTGCTCGGCGATCGTCGCACTGATCTGCCGCTTCACCGCCTGCACGGCTGACGGGCTGTTGGCGGCGATCCGCTCCGCGGTCTCGAGCGCCCACGGCATCAGCCGCTCGGCGGGCACGACGCGGTTGATCAGCCCGACGCGCGCCGCCTCGGCGGCGTCGATCAACCCCGCCGTGAACAGCAGCTCCATCGCGTGGACGTAGCCGATCTGCTGGACGAGCTTGATGGTGGCGCCGCCGAACGGGTAGACGGACCACTTCACCTCCGGCAGCCCGAAGCGCGCGTGGGGCGCGGCGGCGCGCACGTCGGTGCAGAGCAGCAGCTCGACGCCGCCGCCGGCGCAGTCGCCGTTGACGGCGGCCACGATCGGCTTGCTGAACTCGTCGAGCTTGAGCAGCGCGTGGTTGACGATCCGTGCCGTCTCGGCGGCGGCGGACAGATCGCCGCTCATGTCGGCGCCGGCGGTGAAGGCGCGCGCGCCGGCGCCGGTGAGGACGATGCAGCGACACGGACCGCGCTCCAGCTCGTCCCAGAGCCGGCCGAGCTCCACCATCATCGCGCGCGTCATGGCGTTCCGCCGCGGCTCGTTGTCGATGGTGAGGACGACGACGTGGCGGCCGTGGGGAGCGACTCGGATCTCCATGGCTAGGGCACCACGACGATCTTGCCGTGAGCCTTGCGATCCGTCAGCAGCCGGATCGCCTCGACGCTCTTGCCGAGCGGCAGGCGGTGCGTGATGCACGGCCGCAGCTTGCCCTC
>QHSB01000474.1 GCA_003220335.1 Candidatus Rokuibacteriota bacterium | reverse complement strand
CTTGAGCGTCTGCCGCGCGATCTCGCCGATGGCGCCGGCGAGCTCGACGCCGGTGGCGCCGGCGCCCACGATCACGAACCGCAGCCAGGCGCGACGCAGGGCGGGATCCGTGAGACGCTCGGCCACCTCGAACGCGTACAGGATCTTGTGGCGGATGTTCGTCGCCTCTTCCACGCTCTTCATGCCCGGCGCCCACTCCCGCCACAGGTCGTGCCCGTAGTACGAGGTCTGTGAGCCCGCGGCGACGATCAGCGAGTCGTACTCGAAGGTCGCCCCGTCGGCGAGCACGACGCGCTTGGCCACCGGGTCGAGGTCGACGACCTCACCCATCAGGACGCGCGTGTTCTTCTGGCGGCTCAGCACGCTGCGCAGCGGCGCGGCGATCTGGCCGGGCGACAGCGAGCCGGTCGCCACCTGGTACAGCAGCGGTTGAAACAGATGATAGTTGCGTCGATCGATCAGCGTGACGTCGACGGGCGCCGACTTCAGCGCCCGGGCCGCGCGCAGGCCGCCGAACCCGCCTCCGACGATGATGACTCGATGCCGCTCGGTCATCGCCCTGCCGTCTTCGACGTCGCGAACGCGGGATAGGCCGGCGTCCATTGCGCTGCGGCCACGCGCTCACGAAGCTCGGCTTCGCTCGTCTTCGGTGCGACGCCGACCCGTTGCGCCTCCAGACCGACGGCGGTGGCGATGTGAGCGGCGACCGAGGCGATAGAAGAGAACCTGGTTGGTGTCCTGGAGCGCGCGCAGGTAGATATGACGCTCGAGGTCGTCCTCCTTTCGCTTGTAGGCCTCGTATGCGCGCGCTGCCTGGTCGTCGAGACCCTCGACCTGCGGCGGCAGAAGTCCGTGCAAGCCGCCTTCGTCAGTGATTCGCGAATTACAAGCCTTGCAGTCGCTTGGTGTATGACCGGACGTACGAGGGCGAGCGGAACAACAGGACGGGGTCGTCGCTCGGCGCGATCCCGTCGGCCATGACGAGCGGGTCCTAGTTGACGTTCTCGCACGCGGCGCCCTTCTGCGTCATCGCGGACGAGATGGCAATAACCAACGCAAGCGTCGAGGCGACGAAGCGCGTCATCTCACTCCCCTGCCCTTCTCATTCGTGCGGCCCGTCGGGATCGTCGGGGTGCTTGAGATCCCAGAGCGGCCTCCGGCTTTCGACGACGGGCGCCGTCTCGAAGTTGTAGGGCGGCGGCGGAGAGGTCGTCGCCCACTCGAGCGTCCACGCGTCCCAGGGGTCGCTGCCGGCGCGCGCGCCTCGCCGCACCGAGATCGCGACATTGACGAGGAAGACGAGGACGGCGGCGGCCTGGAACGGCACGCCGAGGGAGGCCAGGAGGGTCCAGAAATCCCAGCCGCGATCGGCGGGATAGGTGTAGATCCGCCGCGGCATGCCGAGCATTCCGGCCCAGTGCATGGGCAGGAACGTCAGGTTGAACCCGACCACGAAGAGCCAGAAGTGCCAGCGGCCCAGCCGCTCGCTCAGGAGGCGGCCGGTCACCTTCGGGAACCAGTAATAGATCGCGCCGAAGACCGTGAAGATCAGGCTGCCCACCAGCACGAAGTGAAAGTGGGCCACGACGAAGTAGGAGTCGGTGAGCTGCCAGTTGAAGGGCACCACCGAGAGGATGATGCCGGTGAGGCCGGCGCACAGGAACTGGAAGAGGAACGCGCAGGCGAAGAGCATCGGCGTCGCGAAGCGGATCCGGCCACCGTACATCGTGGCCACCCAGTTGAAGATCTTGATCCCGGTGGGGATGGCGATCAGCATCGTGGACGCCGCGAACGCGGAATTCAGCGGCGCGCCCATGCCGACCGCGAACATGTGGTGGGCCCAGACGGTCATCGACAGGAAGCCGATGGCGAGTGACGCGGCCACCACCATCGGATAGCCGAAGATCACCTTCCGCGAGAAGACGGGGATGATCTCGGAAACCATGGCGAAGCCCGGCACCATGAGGATGTAGACCTCGGGGTGGCCGAAGAACCAGAAGAAGTGCTGCCACATGACCGCGGATCCCCCGGCCTGCGTGTCGAAGAAGTGGGCGCCGAGGAAGCGATCCAAGAGCAGCATGATCTGGGCGGCCGACAGCGGCGGCAGGGCCAGCACCGTCATGGCGGAGACCACCAGCATCATCCAGACATAGAGCGGCATGCGCCCGAGGCTCATCCCGCGGCAGCGCATGGTGAGGGTCGTGGTGATGAGATTGATGGAGGTCGCGACCGTCCCGAATCCCATCACGAGGATGGAGAGGTTCCAGTAGTCGGTGCTGTTCCCCGGCGAGAACGCCCGCGCGGTGAGCGGCGCGTAGGCGAACCAGCCCACGTCGGGCGCGGAGCCGGCGCCGTAGAGCCCGTCCCCGCCGAGGAAGCTGAAGTAGAGCAGAGCCCCCCCGAACAGGAAGGCCCAGAATCCAAACGCGTTCAGCCGGGGAAACGCCAGGTCGCGGGCGCCGATCATGAGCGGCACCAGGTAATTGGCGAACCCGAACACGATCGGGATGCCGACCAGGAAGACCATCGTGGTCCCGTGCACGGTGAAGAGCCGGTTGAAGACCTGCGGCGAGACCACGGCGTTGCCGGCCGCGGCCAGCTGCCAGCGGATCACGCTTGCCTCGAGGCCCGCGATCAGGAAGAACGCGAGGCCCGCGACGACGTACATCACCCCGAGACGCTTGTGGTCGACGGTGACGACCCACTCGTGGACCTGCGCAAGGAGGCCGGCGCGCTCGATGAGCGGCTCGCGCGCCGCAATCGGAGGAGCCACCACGCTCATAGCCGTCCTCCCCCTCAGCGAAGCGTCGCCAGGTAAGCGACGAGCGTGTCCAGCTGATCATTGGAGAGCTTCATCGCCGGCATGAGCGCCCCGGGCTTCAGCGCGGCGGGATCGTTCACCCAGGCGCGCAGATTCTCGGGCGTGTTGGCCGCCACGCCCGCTCCGAGCGTCGCGCGGCTCATCAGGTGCGTGAGGTCGGGGCCGAACACGCCGTTGGCCGGTGTGCCCCTGACCGTGTGGCAGCTGATGCACGCGACGGACGTGAACATGTCACGCCCGGCCCGGACCGCGGGAACGTCGGCGGCCACCGCCTGCTGCGCCGCCACCCAGCGGGCGAAGTCGTCCGGCGAGTGTACGGTCACGGTGAGGAGCATGCCCGCGTGCTGCACGCCGCAGAACTCGGCGCACTGCCCGACGTAGGTGCCCGGTGTCCGCGGCTCGACCCACGTCCGGTTGCGCTGGCCGGGGATGACGTCCATCTTTCCCGCCAGCTGGGGGATCCAGAAGCTGTGAATCACGTCAGCCGATTCCAGCGTGATGAACGTGGGAGTCGGCCGGGCGGCGTCGCTGACCGGGACGTGCAGCTCGTTGGCGGTCACGATTCCCAGCCCCGGGTAGCGGATCTCCCACCACCACTGGTTCCCCACCACGGTGACCTCGAGCGCGTCCGGCGGCGCCGGATGCCGCTCGATGGCAAAGATGTAGCGGGCGGTGGTGAGGAACAGGACGATCACGATGAGGAACGGCACCACCGTCCATGCCAGCTCGATCTGCGTGCTGCCGTACACCTGGGGCGGCTCGCGACCGTCGTCCCCCGGGCGGCGCCGGTAGCGAATGATCGCGTAGACCGTCAGGCCCGCGACGACGACGAAGATGCCGGTGACGATGGCCAGCACGAGAAAGGACAGCTCGCGGATGGCGAACGCCGGCGTGGACGCAGGGGCGAACATGCTCGGTGTCGGCGCGATCCCCACCACCGCCAAGCCGAGACTCATCCCGCGATCGAGGTCCCGAGGAAAGATACAGCTCGGCGCAAGTTGTCGATCCTCCGTGCCTGTTGCGAGGACGGGGCGGCAGTGTACGTTCCGAGTCGTCCCTTTTTCAGCAAGAACACGCAATCAGCCGACAGGGCGCTCCCTCGCGGACGGGACTAGAAGCGGGTTGTCGAGGGGTTTAGAGGAGCGACCCGGCTGTGCCGGGGCGCTCCGAAGGCTGGGGGTTTGGGGGCCATTTCGGGGCCCCCATGCTCGATAGAGGAGCGACCCGGCTGCGCCGGGGCGCTCCGAACGTTGGGGGTTTGGGGGCCATTTCGGGGCCCCCAAGCTAGATAGAGGAGCGACCCGGCTGTGCCGGGGCGCTCCGAACGTTGGGGGTTTGGGGGCCATTTCGGGGCCCCCCATTTCGCTACACCTCGCGCAGCGCCCGGTGGATGAGCTGAACGCACACCGAGCCTTCGCCCACGGCCGACGCGACCCGCTTCACGCTGCCCGACCTCACATCTCCGACCGCGAAGATGCCCGGCCTGCTCGTCTCCAGCAGATCGGGTCGACGGACCAGCGGCCATCCTGCCTTCTGGAGGTCATCCGGGAGGAGGTCGGTCCCTGTCTTGACGAAGTTCTTGTCGTCGAGCGCCAGGCATCCCTTGAGCCAGGCGGTGTTCGGGTCGGCGCCGGTCATCAGGAACAGGTGACGGATCGAGCGCGTCTGCGATTCCCCGGTGTCGAGCTGGCGCCATCGGATCCGCTCGAGGCCGTCGGTGCCCTCGAGCGCGTCGATCTGCGTGCGCGCGCGCAGCACCACGTTCGAGCTGTCGTCGATTCGCTGGATGAGGTACCGAGACATGCTCTCCGCGAGGCCCGGGCCTCGCACGAGCACGTTCACTTCGGCCGAGCTCTGCGAGAGAAAGACCGTCGCCTGTCCGGCGGAGTTGCCGCCTCCGACGATCGCGATCGCTTCGCCTTTGCAGAGCTGCGCTTCCATGTGGGTGGCGCTGTACATCACACCCGCGCCCTCGAAACGTGAGAGCTCGGGGAGAGCGGGTTTTCGATACCTCGCGCCGCTGGCGATGACGACCGTCCGCGTCCGCACGACCTCGCCGGTCGCGAGGCGCACCTTGTAGGGCTTCGACGCGCAGTCGAGACCGACGGCCCCCCGGGCGATCGCGACCTCCGCCCCGAACTTTTCCGTCTGCATGAGCGCGCGCCCGGCCAGATCCTGGCCGGAGATGCCGGTGGGGAATCCGAGATAGTTCTCGATGCGTGAGCTCGACCCGGCCTGGCCGCCGGGCGCCGTATCCTCGAGCACCAGCACGTCGAGCCCCTCCGACGCAGCGTAGACGGCGGCGGCGAGACCCGCCGGGCCCGCGCCAACGATGACCACGTCCCTCGTCGCCTTGGCGTCGAACTCGGGGCTCAGGCCAAGCCCGGAGGCCAGCGCCTCGATCGAGGGGTTTCTCAGGACCTGGCCCTCCTCGCACAGAACGACTGGCACTTCGTCGACCCCGACGTGGAACCGATCCAGCAGCGCCTGCACGTCCGGCTCGCTCTCCACCTCCTGGTAGGTGAACGGCTGTCCGTTTCGGATCAGGAACTCCCGGATGCGCAGCGTGTGTGCCGAATGACGGGAGCCGATGAGGACCAGGCCGCTGACGCCGTGGGCGATGAGCGCCACCCGCCGCAGGATGAAGGCGCGCATGAGGATTTCGCTGAGCTCGAAGTCCCGCTGCACGAGAGCGCGCAGATGCTCGCGATCGACGACGACGATCGATCCGTCGCCGAGAGCCCGGCCGCGAACGAGGGTGCGACGCGCGGACAGCATGTTGATCTCGCCCGTGAATTCCCCGGGACCGTGGACGGTGATCTGCTCTTCGCGGCCGTCGGTCGGGCTCACGATCTCAACGGCCCCTTCGATGACCACGAAGAAGCGGGTGTTTTGCTCTCCAACCTCGAACAAGACCTCGCCGGAGCGCACGCGGCGTCGCTCGCCCACACCGGAGATCCGGCCGAGCTGCGCCGCAGTCAGCTTGGGGAACATCTGGTCGCGGCGGTCCACGTACGGGTCGGCCATCGATCCACTGTGCGATGACTCGACGTCTCTATCAAGTCCGGCCCCCGTCGGCCAGCCTGCGCCGCGCCTGCCGGTGGAAGCTCGTCTTCTTCGACGAGGACCCCGGCGGCACGGTCCGGCCCCCCAATATATGGGGTACCGTACGGGCGCCGACCCCAAGGATTAGTTGCTATTTGGCCGAGGCGTTTGCTAGTGTCGAGCCGGGTAAAGGAGGGGAGACCACACAGACACCAGAAGGAGCGTGTATGCGCACGATAGCGGTCGTGAACCAGAAGGGCGGGTGTGGAAAGACCATCACATCCATCAACCTTTCGGCCTTTCTTGCGCGTGAGCAACGACGAGTGCTGCTCGTGGACATGGACCCGCAGGGCCATGCGACCTTGGGACTTCTCGCCGAGGCTGGTCCGCCGGCGCGGACCATGTACGATCTGTTCTTGCAGCGAGCAGCCGGACAACCCGCTGCTCTTCGTGACGTCATCCGCACCGTCCGCGACAACCTCGATGTGGCGCCCGCTGATATTCTGCTGAGTGCGATCCCGGACACGCTCGCCGGCCTCGTCGGCCGGGAGAACATCTTGTCTGACGCGATCGCCGGCGTGAGGGGCTCCTACGACTACGTCGTCGTCGATTGCCCACCCAACGTCGGCCTTCTGACGTTCAATGCGCTGAAGGCCTGCTCGGAAGCGATCGTTCCGATGGATCCGAGTTTCTTTTCGCTGCACGGCATCGGAAAACTGCTCGAGACGTTTGATGTGCTGGCGAAAGAGACCAATCACCATATCGCGGCTCGCGTGCTCGTGACGCTGTATTCAGGCCGCTCCGCCTTCGTGAAGGCGGTCGTCGATGAGATTCGCCGGCATCTCGCCGGCCGCCACTTCGATACCGTCATCAGGTATAGCGTCAAGCTTGCAGAGGCCGCGAGCCACGGTGTGCCCATCGCCTCCTACTGCACGCGGTGTGCGGGATTTGAAGACTACCAGGCGCTCACCGCAGAACTCCTGCAACAGGAAGCCGCCTTCCCTCGCGACGGACAGCCATCGGCACCCGCCCTGACATCCGAGGGCGTCATGTTCAGCCTGCAAGCGTTTGACGCGGAGCGAGTTCATCTGGCGGGCGACTTCAACGACTGGTCCTTGGACGGAAGCGAGATGGAACCCATCGGTGGAGTCTGGAAAAAGGTCGTGAAGCTGCCGCCCGGGCGCTACCGCTATCGCTACGTCATCGATGGGCGATGGCAGCGCGACCCGCTGAATGCCGACATCGAGCCGAGCGCGTACGGCGGAGACGACTCTATCCTCGTCGTGGACGAGAGCGTTGCGAGCGAGCACTCGCCGGCGAGTGTCTACACCGAGTCAGCGTCGGACTGAACGACATGGATGAGACCAAGACGGACGGTGCGGGGGGCGCAGAAGGCCTTGACCGTTCCGACAAGCCGCTTGGTCGGGGATTGGAGGACGTTTCCCATCTCTTCTTGTCACAAAAAGAACGGCCGTCGCCTTCGCCCGGACCCCGGGGCGGCATCGCGCTTCTGCGATCCGCGTCGGTCACACGGGACCGGCTTGCCGTCATGCTGATGGAGTTTGCCGGCGCGCTCGAGGACGGCCTCCGAACGATCGACACGAATATTCCATGCCATCCGTGCGGCGATATCGACTTCCTCGCGGTGAGTCGCGCGAGCCAGTTGACCATCATCGACCTGGACACGACCGTCAGCGACAGCCTGTTGCTTCGCGGGATCGGTCATTTCGACTGGGTCGTGCGCAACATGGCGAACGTCCAGCGCATGTATCGGGAGCAGGCCATCAACTTCTCGCGTCAGCCCAGGCTGCTTCTCCTTGCGCCCCAGTTTTCTCTCTTGCTCCGGAGCGTTGCGCGGCAGATCACGTGCCCGCAAATTCAGTGGATCAGGTATCACACGGTCGATGCCTCGAGCGGGCCCGGGGTCCTGTTCGAACCGGTTGGGGGCGAGTGAGGAATTGGCAGGTCAGGGTGCCTCGCGTGAGATCCTGTCGAACGACTCGACGGTGACACGGTAGGCGGCCGCAGGCGACGAGACGGGGACGAAGAAGTATCCCTGACCGCCCGCCGCCACGTCACCCAGAACCCACCCCGAGGCCTCGCCGATCACCGTTCCGGCCGGGTCCACACTCTCGACTCGCAAGCGAACATTGGTGATCCTCCAGGGAAGGCCATTGTGGAGGTATCCCTCGACCCCCGGCCCTCGATGAGAGCCCGCGGCTTGCTCCACGTCGAAGCGAAACAGCCCCGGCTCTTGAGCCACACGAGTCTCCGCCGCCGCGACCATCGGCCCGAAGAGCCCGACGATGAGCAATCCGAGCACCAGCCCGAGGATTCTCCTCACCATCATCGTTAGCGCCGAGGCAGCGCCTCGACGATCGACGTGGGGACCTGGAGCTCGATTGCCTGGCCGACGAACCAGCCCGCGCTCAGCAGCGCCGCGATCAACACCGTCTTGACGATCCGACTCAGCCGGGGGCTCGGTTGGAGCGGCTGGGGGGCAGGGACCGGTGCCGACAGCCGTGTCAGCATCTCGCGACTCGTCTGATGCCGGGCGAGGAAGACGCGCCGACGTTCCTGGACCGTGAGCTGACCCATACAGCACCTCCTGCGGGCATCCGTTGGCTGGCTGTGCCGTTGAGATGAGTGGCCCCGGCGGGGGGTTACAGGCGGTGAGTCGGGATGAGGTGCGGAAAACGCCCGTCAGGAGCGCGATGGGCAGCGAGGGCGCGTGGCGCCCGAGCGGACCGCCGCTCGCTGACGAGCGCGGCCACGCTCGGAGTCGGCGTCATGAAGCCGGGACCGGCACCCAGGTGTCCGGGCAGCTCGCCACGCTCGGGTAATACGCCCCGTAGCTCGGGCAGTACCAGTAGTACATCGGAGCGTCGTACGTGTACGCCGGCGGGTAGTAACCATCGTACGGGTAGTACGGCGAGACGACGCCGAACCCGAACCCGCCACGTACACCCCGGTCGAAGCGCCCGTCGAAGCGATGCCCCTCGAAGCCACGGTGTCCCTCGAAGCCATGGTGCCCCTCGAAGCCACGCCCGACGGCTCCACCTGAGTGGCCGCCCTCGTGACCGCCCATGGCCCGCGCCTGACTTGGCGCGGTGACCGCAAGCACGATGGCCAGTGCGGCGACCGCCGCGAATGCCATTTTCTTTGCACCTCTCAGCTTGTCCACGGTGTTACCTCACTTTCTCCTTCCACTAGTAAGACGCGAACGTGGTCATGGAGATTCGCCGAAGCCGGTGGCGGTAACCTCGCCGGGTCGTCTGGCATCAAAACAGCGTGTGGATTGTCAGAGTCGCGCTGCAGCGTCCCTACACCTTCGTCGTCCTGGCTCTGCTGATCCTGCTCGCCAGCCCGGTCCTCATCCGCCGCACACCGACCGACATCTTTCCGAGCATCGACATTCCGGTGATCGCGGTCGCCTGGCAGTTCACCGGCCTGAACCCGGAAGAGATGGAAGGTCGGATCACCACGCAGTACGAGCGGGTCCTCACCACGACGGTGGACAACATCGAGCACATCGAGTCGACGACCGTCAACGGCCAGTCGATGGTCAAGATATTCCTGCAGCCCAATGCTCGCCTCGACACGGCGAACGCGCAGGTGACGGCGGTGTCACAGACCATCCTCCGCCAGCTGCCCGCCGGCACCCAGCCGCCGCTCATCATCAACTACAGCGCGTCCACGGTGCCGATTCTCCAGCTCGCCCTGTCGGGCCTCTCCGAGTCGGAGCTCAACGACGTGGGCCTCAACTTCCTGAGGACCCAGCTCGTGACCGTGCCCGGCGCCTCCATCCCGTATCCGTACGGCGGCAAGCAGCGCCAGGTCATGGTCGACCTGGACCAGCGCCTGCTGCAGTCCAAAGGACTCTCCCCGTCCGACATCGTCACCGCCCTCGGTCTGCAGAACATCGTGCTCCCGTCCGGCACCGCGAAGATCGGCGAGTTCGAGTACGACGTCGCCATGAACGCGAGCCCGCGGACCGTGGCCGAGCTGAACAACCTCCCGGTCAGGGTGGTCGGTAATTCGACCATCTATCTGCGGGACGTCGCCCACGTGCGCGACGGGTTCGCGCCCCAGACGAACGTCGTCCGCCGGGATGGCAGCCGCGGCACGCTGGTCACGATTCTGAAAACGGGCGCGGCGTCCACCCTCGACGTCGTGGGCGGCATCCGCACCATGCTGCCACGCGTGATCCCGACCCTGCCACCGGAGCTCAAGGTCCAGCCCCTGGCCGACCAGTCGATCTTCGTGCGGGCGGCGGTCAGCGGCGTCATCCGCGAGGCGGTGATCGCCGCCTGCCTCACGGCGGCGATGATCCTGCTATTTCTCGGGAGCTGGCGGAGCACGGTCATCATCGCCGTCTCCATTCCGCTCTCGATCCTGACCTCGGTCATCACGCTCAGCCTGCTCGGCGAGACCATCAACATCATGACGCTCGGCGGCCTCGCCCTCGCCGTCGGCATCCTCGTGGACGACGCCACCGTGGAGGTCGAGAACATCAACCGCAATCTGGACCTGGGCAAGCCGGTCCTCCAGGCCATCCTGGACGGCGCCCAGCAGATCGCCGTGCCCGCCCTCGTGTCCACGCTGTGCATCTGCATCGTGTTCCTGCCGATGTTCCTGCTGGGCGGGGTCGCCCGCTACCTGTTCGTCCCGCTGGCGGAGGCGGTGATCTTCGCGATGCTCGCGTCCTACCTCCTGTCGCGGACGCTGGTGCCCACGATCGCGAGGTACCTGCTGTCGCCGCCGGTGGAGGGCGCGCCGCCGTCGCGAAATCCGCTGGCCCGCGCGCAGCAGGCGTTCGAACGCGGGTTCGAGCGGGTTCGCCACGGCTACCGGCGACTGCTCACATTCCTGGTAGCCCGCCGCATCGTCTTCATCCCGGTGTTCCTGGCCGTCTGTGCATCCGCGTTCCTGCTCGCGCCGCGACTGGGCCAGAACTTCTTCCCGGATACCGACAGTGGACAGTTCACCCTCCACCTGCGGACGCAGACGGGCACCCGCATCGAGGAGACCGCGCGCCTGACCGACCTCGTGGAGGCGGCCATCCGGCGTGAGATCCCCGCCGGCGAGATCGACGTGATCCTCGACAACATCGGGCTCCCCTACAGCGCCATCAACTGGATGCACAGCTCCTCCGGCGTCATCGGCGCCTCCGACGCGGACGTCCTGGTCTCGCTGAAGCGCGACCATGGCCCCACGGCCGACTATGTCCGGACGCTCCGGCAGAAGCTGCCGGCGGCGTTTCCAGGCGTCACCTTCTACTTCCTGCCCGCGGACATCGTGACGCAGATCATCAACTTCGGCCTGCCGGCACCGATCGACATCCAGATCGAGGGGGCGGACATCCAGGGCAATCGTCGCCTCGCCGACAAGATGCTGAACGAGCTGCGGCAGGTGCGCGGCCTCGTCGACCTCCGGGTTCATCAGCGCTTCGACTATCCGAAGTTCGACGTCGCGCTCGACCGCACCAAGGCCGGACAGGCGGGATTCACCGCCCGCGACCTCGCCAGCAGCCTGCTCATCTCGCTGAGCGGCAGCTTCCAGACGACGCCGACGTTCTTCCTGAACTGGCAGAACGGGGTGAGCTACAACCTGGCGACGCAGACGCCGCAATACCGGATCCAGTCGCTGCAGGACCTCCAGAACATCCCGCTCACCACCCCGAGCAGTCTCACGCGGCCCGGCATCCTCGCCGACGTCGCGTCGATCACGCGCTCGAGCGAGATGGCGGTGCTGTCGCACTACAACATCCGCCGGGTCGTGGACATCTACGGCGCCGTGCAGGACCGCGACCTCGGCGCGGTGGGCCGCGACATCGCCGGCGTCGTCGACGCGAACCGGTCACTCCTGCCCCGGGGCAGCTACATCACCGTGCGCGGTCAGCTCGACACCATGCGGACGTCGTACCGCGGGCTGCTGACGGGGCTCGGCTTCGCCATCGTGCTCGCCTACCTGCTGATCGTCGTGAACTTTCAGTCCTGGCTGGACCCGTTCATCATCATCACCGCGCTGCCGGCGGCGCTGGCCGGCATCGTGGTCTTCCTGTTCCTGACCGGGACCACGCTGAGCGTTCCCGCCCTGATGGGCGCCATCATGAGCATCGGCGTCGCGACCGCCAACAGCATCCTGATGGTGTCGTTCGCGCGCGAGCGGCTCGGCGAGCACGGGGACGCGACCACCGCCGCCGTCGAGGCCGGCTTCACCCGGTTCCGCCCCGTGCTGATGACGGC
>QHSB01000473.1 GCA_003220335.1 Candidatus Rokuibacteriota bacterium | reverse complement strand
TCTTCCTGTCGTAGCCGACCTCGTCGTACCACGTCTGCACCATCGTGTCCCACTGCGCGCTCACCGCCTGGCCCTTGGCGGGGCCGTCCTGCGGCGTGGAGCCGTAGCGCTTGGACGGGAATTCGAGAGCCGGCGTGAGACCGCAGCGCAGCGCCACCGCGCGGTTGATGGCGGCGGTCCGGCGGCCCTGGCGCATGGCCTCCTCGACCGTGTAGCGCCAGCCGGTCGCCGCCGACAGCGCGCGGCAGACGTTCTCCAGCCGCGTGCGCGTGGTGAAGATGCAGATGCCCAGCGAGTCCTCGAAGTTGCGCCGGCCGCGGCAGCCCGCCACCAGCTTGGCCACCTCGATGCCGTTGAAGGGGTTGATGCGCGCCGGCAGCCCGACCTCGGTCTGGTGGACGGGGTTGCCGGTCTCCATCGTCGCCGTCGAGGAGGTGGCGGTGTCGAGCATCTCCTCCCAGCGCGCGCGATGGTCGTGGCCGCGTGGCGAGGCGCCCTTGCCGAGGAAGATGGACGCTTCGAGCGCCGCGCCGCCGAGCTTCTCGGAGGCGCGCTTGACACCCTCGGCGAGCAGGTCGCCGAAGCCCTCGCGCTTGCTGATCATCTGGATGAGCCGGTTGGCGCCTTGAATATCGCCCCACTTGAGGTCGAAGCCCACCTGCTGCTTGGTGAGCCAGCCCTTCTCGAGGCCTTCCATCACCCAGCCGATCACCCAGCCGAACTCGTTGACGTCCACGCAGGCGCGGTCGGTCTGCGTGTTGAGCCACGCGACGGCGCTCTGGTCGGTGGCGCCGATCGTCCAGCCCGCGCCCGACCAGCCCTCGTACTCCGGCTCGTCGACGATCTTGCCCTTGTAGGGGCCCTGGCGGATGACCGACATGTGGCAGTGGTGCATCCCGCACGCGTTGCACTGATGCCCGCGATGGTCGAAGCCCTCGCGCAGCCGCGGTGCCTCCCACGACTTCATGTCGACGTCGCCGGTGAGGCTCGTCGTGTAGTTACGGATCGGCAGCGCGCCCATCTTCGAGAGGTTCACCACGCCCGGCAGCGTGCCGTACTCGTAGAGCGAGCGCGCGGAGGGATCCGTCTTGAGGTCGTGCGCGATGTCGTCGGCGGCCTGCACGACGCCACGCGGGTCGGCGGCGCGCAGCGCCTTCGTCCCCTTCACGATCGCCACCGCCTTGAGCTTCTTCTTGCCCATGACGGCGCCGACACCGTTCTTGGACGCGACGTGACCATAGTCACCCTGGATGGCGGCCCAGCGGACGAGGTGCTCGCCGGCGGGACCGATCGAGTAGACAGAGAGCTGATGACCCAGCATGCCGAGATCGCGCGTGAGCGCGTCCTGCGTCTCCCACGTGTCCTTGCCCAGGTACGACTTCGCGTCGCGGATCTCGATGCGGTCGTCGTCGATGTAGAGGTAGACCCAGTCCTTCGCCTGGCCCTGGATCACGATCGCGTCGTAGCCGCAGTATTTCAGATTGGTGCCGAAGAAGCCGTTGGCCTGCGTGGAGGTCGGGCCGTTGGTGAGGGCGCCGATCGTCACCACGGTGAGCCCGCCCGTGCCCCACACCGGCAGGCCGGCGAGCGGGCCGGTGCCGAGCACGAGGCGGTTGTCGGGGTGGTCCCACGACACGTTGCCTTTGCCCTTCGGCGTTTCGCGGTAGAGGATCATGGCGCCGAGCCCGGCGCCGCCGATCAGCTCACGCATCTGCTCGGGAGTCCACGGCTCACCCCACGCCTTCCGCTTGGAGAGATCGACTCTCAAGATTTGTCCGGCGTAGCCGCCGGGCATCGCGGGTTGAGGCTTGCCGACCTGCTTGGGAGCGCTCAGGGTCACTGGACTCATACGGCCACCGGGGTCTCGCCGGGCGCCTTCGACGGACGGCCCAGCACGGTTTCGGGGAGCAACGCGCCGGTCGTGCCGGACGCGATGTACGCGGTCTTCACGTCGAACGGATGCGTCTTCAGATGGTCTTTGAATCGGCCGAGGCGGACGCCGGTCTGCACGAGCCCCTTGAGCATGCCCACGTCGTTGGTCGTCCACACGTCACCGGAACGGCCGATGATGATGGCGCCGGTCAGGCGATCGCCGGTGAAGAGCAGCTTGCGGTACGCTGCGCGGTCGCGCTTGAGACCGCTGACGGCCTCCGCCTTCGCGTCGTCCCACGCGCCGAAGGACGCCGCGTCGAGGTGGCAGACCTCGACGATGTTGATGATGAGCGAGCCCTTGTAGGCGATGTCCTTGCCCGCCATGTTGGCGCCGACGACGCGCCCGTGCTCCTGCGCCGTCGGCTCGATCGCGTGCAACGCCGGCTGGCCGGAGACGAGGTCACGGCCCTCGGCCACGTCGCCCGCCGCGTAGACATTGGCGACGTTGGAGCGCAGGCGGTCGTTCACGACGATACCGCGGTTGATCTGCACGCCGGCGCCCTTGAGCCAGTCGAGATTCGTCTTGATGCCGGTGGCCATGATCACGACGTCGCACGCGAGATCCGCGCCCGAGGCGAACTTCAGCCGCTTCTTGCCCTTCGCGTCCTCGATCTTGGTCGCCTTGACGTTGGTGCGGATCGCGACGCCGTGGGCCTTGAGCCAGCCCTCGACGATCTCCGCGCCCGCGTCGTCGACCATGCGCGGCAAGATACGCGGGGCCACCTCGACGATGGTCAGCTTGGCGCCGAGGGCGAGGATCGAGTTGAGGATGGTGAACGAGATGAAGCCGGCGCCCACCATGACCACATGACTGCCCGGCGTGATCGAGGCGATCACGCCGCGGCACTCGTCGAGCGTCCAGAACGAGTGCACGTTGCGCCCGTCGGCGCCGGGCACGGGCGCGCGCACCGCCGCGGAGCCGGTGGCGATCAGGCAGTCGTCGTACTCGACCTTCGTGCCGTCGTCCAGCGTGCACACGTTGGCGTTCACGTCGAGGGCGGTCGCCCGCCGCCCGAGGTGCGCCTTCACCTTCCACTGCGCGAGGAGCGCGGCGCTGGTCGTGAAGACGTGGCTCTCCGCAATCGAGCGGTCGAGGTAGTACGGCAGCACCATGCGCGAGTACGGCTTTTCGGCGCTCACCAGCGTGATCTCCGAGGGCTCGCGCTCCTCTTCGCGGATCGTGCGCATGGCGTTCATGCCGGCGGTGCCGCCGCCGATGATGAGGTGTCGGCGGGCCATCAGCGGTGTCCTCCGTTTGTGGCCAGCACGTGCGAGGCGCGCTCGGCCGCGAAGTGATGCAGCCAGTCAACGGTGGGCACGTCCTCGTACTCGATGGCCGCCGTCGGGCACGCGTGCACGCACGCCGGATCGCCGCCACAGAGGTTGCACTTGAACGCCTTGCGCGTGGACGGGTCGTAGAAGACCGTCCCGTACGGGCAGGCGATCGTGCAGAGCTTGCAGCCCACGCACGTGTCGTCGAGCACGTCCTTGGCGCCGGCGGCGTTGATAGTGATGGCGCCCACCGGGCAGGCGGTCATGCACCAGCCCTCCGCGCACTGCGTGCACGTGTAGGGAGCGTACGAGGTGTGACCCTCGAAGGGCGATACGCGGATGACGGACTTCGCCGGCTGGAACGCGCCGACCTGCATGTAGGAGCACGCGATCTCACAGCGCAGGCAGCCGGTGCACCGCTCGGGCGTGATCTTGAGAACTTTCACCGTTTCTTCTTCCCCCGTCCCTTGTTGCCGCCTTCCAGGTTCTCGATGAACTCGTCGAGCGGGATGGCGGCCATGGTCATTCCCGCCGAGCCGCCGCGCGCGCCCAGCTCCACCGACACGCGCGAGATGGTCGCGTTGTCCGGCGCCTCCACGATCGTCACGAAGTCGTAGGGGCCCAGGACCGCGTACTGCGCGACGACGCGCGCCCCCATGCGCCCGACGTCCGCGTTGACCTTGCGGATCCAGCCGGGACGCTCGCGGAGCACCTTGCGGCCGGACTCCGACAGCGTGCTCAGCATGACGTACACACTCACGGCGGGTCCTCCTTCGATGCGCGTGGCCGCGAGAACGCGCGCCAGTATAGCACGCGATTTTCGACGATTCGGCGGCGCCGCGGGACGTGCAGCGCGGACCCCTACCCCGTGCAGGTCGTTTCAGAAACCGTGCAGCGCGCCAGACGCGCGCGACGTCGGAACGGGCCGTTCCGGCGTGGCACGCGCTTTGCGCTGGGTCCACGGCATGGTGGGTCCGCGCCGCGTCTCCGTGGCCCTCGTCGCGCTCCTGATGCTCGGCGGCTGCGCCACCTCCACGCGCACGGCACAGATGGGCCCGCTGAGCACGGGACCGCTGGTGACACTGATCGTGACCGACGATCGCGCGGTGGTCGAGCGCGAGTGCCGCGACGTCCCCGCGCTCGGCCCGATCCTGGGCTGCTCCATCTGGCGCACCGTCCAGCCCGACGGCCGCACGGACGTGAAGATGATGAAGGTGGTGCGCTATACCGACGCGCTGCCCTCGGCCCTCGCCCTCGAGATCGACGCCCACGAGCTCTGCCACGTGGTCGCCGCCCTCCAGCCGATCGACGATCCCTGCCACGTCGGCAACGGCGGCGTCGTCAAATCCGGCGCCCCCAACATCCGCGGCATGACCCGCTAGCGAAGCCGCGCGCCTCCGAACGCCAGACTCTGCCGCGGCGCTTCCGAGCGCCAGGCGCTGCCGCGGCGCCCCCGAACGCCAGACTCTGCCGCGGCGCTTCCGAGCGCCAGACTCTGCCGCGGCGCCTCCGAACGCCAGACTCTGCCGCGGCGCTTCCGAGCGCCAGGCGCTGTCGCGCGGCCTCCGAACGCCAGACTCTGCCGCGGCGCTTCCGAGCGCCAGGCGCTGTCGCGACGCTTCCGAGCGCCAGCCCTCCGCCGTGGCCGCTTCCGAGCGCCAGGCGTCCGAGGAGCGCCCCGGCTTCGCCGGGGCGCTTCCGAGCGTTGGGGGGGTTTGGGGGGCCATCTCGTGGCCCCCCATTTATACAGGCGCGCGCTCGTCCGAGGGCTTCAGGAACAGATAGACGCTGGTGAAGTCGCGCCGACCGAGGCCGTGCGACGACGCCAATCGCAGAACTTGCTGGGCCGCGGGTGCGACGACGACCGGCACGCGCAGCTCACGCGCGGCATTCACGGCCAGCCCCAGGTCCTTCGCCATCAAGTCCGTCATGAACCCCGGCGCGTAGTCGTTCGAGGAGGCCGACTTCGCCACGATCCCCGGCACCGGATGCATGAACTGCATCACCCACGTGTTGCCGGACGATTTCGAGATGACGTCGGTCAGGATCGCGGGGTCGACGCCGAAGCCCTCGGCGATCCGGAAGGCTTCGGACACCGCCACCGCCGAGACACCCGCAATCAGGTTGTTGCAGAGCTTGGCGACCTCGCCGCTGCCGACGACGCCGACGTGGATGACGTTGGCGCCCATCGCCGCCAGCGCCGGCCGTGCCTCCTCGACGTCGCGCGCCTCACCGCCGACCATGATGGCCAGCGTGCCCTCCTCCGCGCGAGGCACGCCGCCCGAGACCGGCGCGTCGATGAAGCGGACGCCCTTCGCGCCGAGCGCCTGCGCCACGCGGCGCGAGACCGCGGGATCGACCGTGGACATGTCCACGCAGAGCCGGCCTGCGGTGAGGCCTTCGGCGATCCCGTTCTTGCCGAGGTAGGCGGTCTCGATGTGCGAGGACGAGGGCAGCATCGTGATGACGAGATCGCTGCGCCGCGCGGCGTCCGCGGCCGACTCGGCGCGCGTCGCGCCGCGCTTTTCGGCGTTCGCGAGGGCCGCCGGCACCACGTCGTAGGCGATGACGCCGAACCCCTTCTTGACGAGGTTGGCGAGCATCGGCGCGCCCATCGTTCCCGTTCCCACGAATCCAACGTTCATGCTGACTCTCCTTGTGCCGGCCGAAGGGTGTCAGGCATGATCACGGCCCATGTTCGCGACGTCAAGTCCCGCGCGGCTGCGTGGCCTCGGCCTCATCGCGCTCGCCGCCGTCTCCTGGGGCACCACCGGTTCGGTCACAGCGCTCCTCGTGGCCCGCGCGGAGGCCACTCCGCTCGTCGTCGGCGCAGCGCGCGTGCTGGTGGCGGCCGTGCTCTTGCTCGCGGCGGCGGGCGTGTCGCGCCCGAGGCGCGGCGCAGTGGCGGGTGGGCGGTGGCCCGCGCCCGGCGACGCGTGGCGCTGCCTGGCCCTCGGCGCATGCATGGCCGTCTTCCAGGCCATGTACTTCACCGCGGTGACGCGCGCGGGAATCGCCGTGACCGCGCTGGTGGCGATCTGCTCGGCGCCGATCATGATCGCCGCACTGGCGGCGGTGCTGCTCGGCGAGCGTCCGACGCCGCGTCTGGCCCTGGCGCTCGGGCTCGGCGTGGCCGGGACCGCGCTACTGGTGGCCG
>QHSB01000472.1 GCA_003220335.1 Candidatus Rokuibacteriota bacterium | reverse complement strand
CTGAACAAGCTGGCGCCCGGCGCGACCCTCGACACGGTCGAGCGCCCGCGGGCGGCGGTGGGCACCCGGCCGAAGACGGATCAGGGCGTCCGGATCCGTGGCGTGGACGATCTGCTCGTGCGCTTCGCCAAGTGCTGCAACCCGCTGCCCGGCGACCAGATCGTCGGTTTCATCACGCGCGGCCGGGGGCTCACCGTTCACGGGCGCGACTGCCTGACCGTGGCCAAGAGCGTGCTGGACCGCGAGCGGCTGATCAACGTCGAATGGGACGTGGAGACGCCGGCGCTGGAGCCCCCCAAGCGGCCGGTGCGCATCGCCGTCTACATCGGCAACGACCGTCCCGGCCTGCTCTCCGAGATCACCGGCGCCATCGGGAGCAAGAACGGCAACATCACCAAGGCCGAGGTGACGGTGACCGACGACCGCCGCGGCATCAACAACTTCGTGGTCGAGGTGTCGGATCTCAGCCAGCTGCAGGACATCATGACGGCCATCCGCGACGTCCCTGACGTGATCAACGTCGAGCGCGTCCGCGGCCTCTAAGCGCGGAGCGCCGATATGGGCCCATCTGCTTCGTTGGCTCAGTCGGGGCTCCCTGCGGCGTAGGCGGCCTACGCCTCAGTCGCCCCTTCCTTCGCCGCCTCGCATCTGGACCCATCTCGGCGCTCCGCTCTGCGCGCGGCCGAGCAAGGCCCATCTGCTTCTAGTTCGTTCGCGAGGCGCGGCAGCAGCCACGTTCGTCGATGCCCTGCCGTCGGCATGACGCGGCGACAGTTTGAGGCGCTGGTCGAGCGGGCGCTGCGGCGCCTGCCGAAGAAGTTCAAGGCCAGGATCGCCAACATCGCCGTCGTGGTCGAGGACTGGGCCGATGCCACGACGCTGGCCGAGATGGGCATCGAGCCGCCGGACACGTTGTACGGCCTCTACCGCGGCATCGATCTCACGCGCCGCGACACCTCCTACGGCAACGTCCTGCCCGACGTCGTGACGATCTACCAGGGGCCGATCGAGGAGGACGCCGTCGACGAGGAGGAGATGGCGGACATCGTGCGCGAGACCGTGATCCACGAGCTCGGCCATTACTTCGGTCTCGACGACGAGACCATGCACCGCATCGAAGAGGGCGAAGACTAGCCGGGCGCGGTGAGCGCGCGGCGGGCCGCGCGCAGCACGTCGACCGCAGAGCCGGGCTCAGGCACGCAACCGCGGCACGGCACCAACCCGCGTGGTCTTCTACCCCTGCCGCGTAAGTTTTGTCTTGACATGGTCTTTCAACTGTTCGTATTGTTTCAGCAGATGCTGAAAGTGCAGGAACAAGAGGAACATGCTGAAAACCGGAGAGATTCGGCGACAAGCGGCCCAGCGCCTGCGGGAGCTCTTCCCGAGGGCGAAGGCCTGGGAGGAACTCGCCGACCTGCGGGCTGCCGGCAAACCCGTCGACGTAGCGGTGAAATTTCGCCTGGGCGACGCGGAGCAGCTCGTGGTCGTTGAAGTCAGCTCGCTCGGTCAGCCCCGGCAGATCCGGGCGGCCGTGACGCGGCTGGCCGAGATCCGCCGCGAGCTGCCCGCGGCCTATCCCGTCGCTGCCTCCGTCTACATCGGCCCGCAGAGCGCGCGCATCCTCAAGGACAACAGCCTCGGCTACGTCGATCTCTCCGGCAATTGCTACCTCGCATTCGACCAGGTCCTCATCGAGAAGGAGGGCAAGCGCAACTCGCGGCCCTCGACGCGGCCCCTGCGCTCGCTCTTCGCGCCGCGCGCCACCCGCGTGGTGCGTGTCCTGCTGGCCGAGCCGCAACGCGCGTGGCGCCTGGAGGAGCTGGCGAGGGCCGCGGAGGTCAGCCTCGGCCACTCGCACAACGTGATGAGCCGGCTCGAGGACCTTCGCTGGGTCGAGCGGGACCAGGCGCAGCGCATCCACCTGAGCAAGCCGGCTGATCTGCTCGAGGCGTGGTGCGAGTCCTACACGTACCGCGCGAACGAGATCACGTCGTACTTCGTGCCGGAGCGCGTGAACCGCAAGCTGATGGCCGACGTCGCCCGCGCGGCCACCGCGGAGGGACGCCGGTACGCGTTCACGCTGAGCGCGGGCCTGTCGCTGGTGGCGCCGCAGCCGCGGCTCAGCGGGCTCTTTTGCTACGTCGAGGGCAACCCGGCGCCGGTGGCGGCCGTGCTCGGGCTGCGGCCGGCCGCGGAGGCCGACGGCGCGCTGCACCTGCTGGCGCCCTACGACTCCGGCGTGTTCCACGGCGTGCTCGAGAAGGCGGGCCTGAAGGTGGTCAGCCTGCCGCAGCTCTACGCCGACCTCGTGCATTACGAGCCGCGCGGCGCCGCGCAGGCCGAGCACCTGCGCCGCGAAGCGATGGGCTACTGAGGCAACGGCGACCGAGCGGCGTTCTCGGCCCGAGATTGCGACAGGGAGGGGGGTGAAACCTCGATGGCGAAGAAGAAGAAGGCGACCAAGAAGAAGAAGAAGTAAGGACGCTATTCAGCACCGGTGGGGGGTGGCGGCCCTCCACCAGTCACCATTCGGGAGGGGGCAAAGCCCCCTCCCGTCTGTGTTTAAATGACCTTCGTGACTTTTCCCGCCTTGAGGCAGCGGGTGCACACGCGCATGCGCTTCGCACGACCACCCACCAGCGCCCGCATCGAGACGAGATTGGGCAGCCAGCGGCGCCGCGTCAGCTTGTGAGCGTGACTGATCGAATTCCCGACGGACGGGCCTTTCCCGCAGACATCACACCGCTGAGCCATGATCACTCCTCGAGTCGAATTGCGGACCGCCTGAGGCGGATCGCGAACGGCCGGGAACCAGCAGGTTTTATACCACGATGACCGAGAGCCGGCAAACGCGCGCGCCCGTCGGACTCACGACGCCCCTGCAATACGTGAAGGGGGTGGGGCCGCACCGCGCGAAGCAGCTCGAGCGGAAGGGCCTCGTCACCGTCGGCGACGCGCTCTTTCATTTGCCGCTGCGCCACGAAGATCGCACGCGCTTTACACCGCTGCGCGCGATCCGGCCGGGCGAGGTCGTGACCTGCGCAGGCGTCGTGGCCGGCATCAGCCCGGCGCCGCCCGGGCGCCGGCGCCAGCCGCTCGTCATCCTACTGCGCGACGAGAGCGGCTACGGCACGGCCACCGTCTGGGGCCGGCCGTGGGTCGCCCGCGCCGTCCAGCGCGGCCAGCGGATGATCGTGCACGGGCGCGGCGCGCGCTACAAGGACAAGGTCACGCTGCAAGTGCAGGAATGGGAAACCGTGGACGCGGCGGACGACGAGCCGATCCACGCTGGCGCGCTCGTGCCCGTGTACTCCAGCACCGAGGGGCTGCCGCAGCAGGCGCTGCGCTCGCTGATCTGGCGCCTCGTCGAGGCCCACGCCCACGACGTCGAGGAGACGCTGCCCGATCCGGTGCGCGCGCGGCGGCGCCTCGTGCCGCTGGCCGAGGCCGTGCGCGGCGCGCATTTCCCCGCCAGTGAGGGCGAGCGCGCGGACGCCGTGCGCCGCCTGGCCTTCGACGACTTCCTCCTCCTGCAGGTCGGCCTGGCCATTCTGCGCTCGCGCACGACGCGGCAGCGCGGCGTGTCCATGCGGCCGCGCGGCGAGCTGCTCGGCCGGCTGCGCGCGAGCCTGCCCTTCTCGCTGACGGCGGCGCAGGAGCGCGTGTGGGACGACATCCGCCGCGACATGGCCGCGCCGTACCCGATGCACCGGCTGCTGCAGGGCGACGTCGGCTCCGGCAAGACCGTAGTGGCGGCCCTCGCGGTGTGCGCGGCGGTGGAGGCCGGGTACCAGGCGGCGGTGATGGCGCCCACGGAGATTCTCGCCGAGCAGCACCTCGCGACGTTCCGCCGGCTGCTCGAGCCGCTCGGCATCGGCGTGACGCTGCTGACCTCCGGCCTGAAGGGGCGTGAGCGCTCGGCGCGGCGCGCGGCGATCGCCGCCGGGGAGATCGGCTGCGTGATCGGCACCCACGCCCTCGTGCAGGAGCCGGTCGAATTCAAGCGCCTCGGGCTTGCCGTCGTCGACGAGCAGCACCGCTTCGGCGTGCACCAGCGGGCCCGCCTGAAGGGCAAGGGCGAGCGCCCCGACGTGCTGGTGATGACGGCGACACCGATTCCGCGCACGCTGGCGCTCACGCTCTACGGCGACCTCGACGTCAGCGTGCTCGACGAGCTGCCGCCGGGCCGCAAGCCGGTGCGGACGGACGCGCGCACGGAGTCGCGGCGCCGGCAGATCTACGACTTCCTGAGGGCGCAGATCGCCGACGGGCGCCAGGTGTACGTCGTCTACCCGCTCGTCGAGGAGTCGGAGCTCGTCGATCTCAAGGCGGCCACCGACATGGCGCAACACCTGCAACGGGACGTGTTCCCCGACCTCACGGTGGGGTTGCTGCACGGGCGCCTCGCGAGCGAGGACAAGGACGCGATCATGCAGTCGTTCAAGGCGGGCGCCATCCAGGTGCTGGTGGCCACCACCGTCATCGAGGTCGGCATCGACGTGCCGAACGCCTCCGTGATGCTGATCGAGCACGCCGAGCGTTTCGGCCTCTCGCAGCTTCACCAGCTGCGCGGCCGCGTCGGCCGCGGCCCGTGGAAGTCGTACTGCATCTTGCTCACGAGCGGCCGCCTCGGCGAGGACGCGCAGCGCCGCGTGGAGGCGATGGTGGAGACCAACGACGGCTTCAAGATCGCCGAGGTCGATCTGCAGCTGCGCGGTCCGGGCGAGTTCTTCGGCACGCGCCAGTCCGGACTGCCCGAGTTCCGCGTGGCGGACCTGCTGCGCGATACCGCCATCCTCGAGGAGGCGCGGCGCGAGGCGCAGGCGATCATCGCCGAGGACGCGGAGCTGCGGAGCCCGGCGCACCGCGGTCTGCGCGAGGCGCTGCTGACGCGCTGGCGCGGCAAGCTGGACCTGGCGAGCGTCGGTTGACATGCGCATCATTGCGGGCGCGTACAAGGGACGCCGGCTGGCCACGCCGCGCGGCGCCACCACGCGGCCGACGGCCGATCAGGTGCGCATCGCGCTGCTCGATACGCTCATGCCATGGCTGGCCGGCGCGCGCGTGCTCGACCTCTTCGCGGGCGCCGGCGGCGTGGGGCTGGAGGCGCTCTCGCGCGGGGCCGCGCACGCGACGCTCGTCGAGCGCGACGCGCGCGCGGTAGGCGCTCTTCGCGCCAACGTGGCGACGCTGGGGGTGGAGACGGCGGCCCGCGTCGTCCGCGACGACGTGGCGCGCGCGCTCTCGGCGCTGGCGCGCGCCGGGGAGCGGTTCGACGTGGTGTTCCTCGACCCGCCGTACGACACCGACGACGTCGCGACGACGCTGACCGCCCTGGGGCGCGCCGACGTCCTCGCCGACGACCCGGTGGTGGTGGCGCAGCATCTCACCAAGCGCGCGCCGTCGGCGTCGGCGGGCGCGCTCGCCGCCTTCCGGACGCGCCGGTTCGGCGAGACGACGCTGACGTTCTTTCGTCGGCGCGCCGCCGGCGCCGGGGCGGACGATGCCGCCGGCCCGCCGGGGCGCCCCTGAGCGAGCCGCGGGCGGCCGGCATGCGCCGAGGCGAGGCCTGGGCACTCGTCGACGCGCTGGCCGCGTGTGCGCCGCGCTTCGGCACCGAGGCGCGTCCCGAGAAGCTACGACTGCTCGCCCGGCTGGCCACCGTGCAGATCGCGAGCGCGCCGACGCTCGAGCGGCTGCACGAGAGCCTGTGCTTCGTGCGGGCCTACCCCGACGACGCTGCCGTGCAGGATGCCGCCGAGCGCGCGCTGCGGGAGTTCGCGATGCGCGTGCGCCGGCTGGCGGCGCCGGCACGGGCCCGCCTGCACGACTCGGGTATCGCCGACACGGACCTGGACTATCCGTTCGGCCTGCCGATGGCGCGCTGGCTGGCGACGCGGTTTCCCGGCGACGTGAGGATCGCGTGGCGGACGTTCGATGGCGGCGAGCGGCTGGAGGAGGCGCTGTCCCTGCTCGTCACGCCGACGGAGGCCGAGGCCTTCACCGAGGGCGGGCTCGGCTGGCGGCGCTGGCTGCGTCTCGCGAGCGGCGGGCGGGCGAGCGACCTCGAGGTGCTCTTGCGGCTCTTTCGCACGGCCCCGATCTCCGAGGAGGCGCGCGAATGGCTCTTCGAGACACTCGAGCTTCCGATCGTTTGGCGCCTGCGCGGCGCCGCCCCGTCGCGCACGCTGCTGCGGCTGCCCGGCGCGCCGGTCTTCTATCAGCGCGAAGGCCTCCGCCGCAGCGGCGTCGACTTCGCGCACGAGATCACACGGCCGCTGCCGACGCTGCGCCAGGCCGATCGCGCAGTCGCCGACGCCGTCATGGAGGCCGCCCGCGCCGCGATGGCGACGCGCGCGCGCGAGCTGCACGCGTTCGCCCGGCCGAACGCCGGCGACATCCTCGTGGCCGACCCGGGCCGCGGGCTCCGGATCGCGCTCGTCGGGCTGCGGCCCGACGACCGCCTGCCGCTCGACGCGTACTATGCGTACCTCGCGTTCAAGAACGGCGTGCCCGTCAGCTACGGCGGAGGCTGGGGCTGCTTCGGCACCCTCGAGTTCGCGCTCAACATCTTCGAATCGTTCCGGCAGGGCGAGTCGGCGCTCCTCATCAGCCAGATCCTGCGCGTCTACTATCGGGTCTTCCGCATGCGGACGGTGGTCGTCGATCGCTCCCAGATCGACGACTCCAACCCCGAGGGCCTCCGGACGGGCGCGTTCTACTTCTACGCCAAGCTCGGCTTCCGTCCGACCGATGCCGAGGTCAGCCGACTCGCCGACGCCGAGCGCGCGCGGATCGCGCGCGAGCGGGACTATCGCTCGCCGCTGGCGATGCTCCGACGCCTGGGACGCTCGAACCTGTTCCTGACGCTCGACGGCGGCCCGCCTGCGCCCGCCGTGACCGGCAGCCGGCTGGCCGCGCTGGTGACGGGCCATATCACGCGTGTCTTCGACGGCGACCGCCGCGCCGCCGTCGCCGACGCCGTGACGCGCGTCGCGCGCGCGCTCGGCGCGACCGGATGGCGCCGCGTCTCCCCGCCCGAGCGGCGGGCCTTCGAGAGGCTGGCCATCGTGATGGGACTGATCCCGGATCTCGCGCGCTGGCCCGCGCGCGAGCGCGAACGGCTGCGCCAGGTGATGCAGGCCAAAGGCGGCGTGAGCGAGGCGGGCTATCTCGCGCTGCTCGACGGCCACCGGCGCCTGCGCCGGAGTCTGGACGTGCTCGTCCGCGGGGCGCCGGTGCCTTGACTTTCTTTCGAGCGGGCGGCTACGATGCGGCGTCGAAATCCGCAACCGAGCGAGGGTGAGCGAGTGGCCAAGCGCGCCGTCTATCCCGGGATGTTCGATCCGCTCCACAACGGCCACGTGGACGTCATCCAGCGCAGCCTCGCGATCTTCGACGAGGTCATCGTGGCCGTCGTGGCCAATCCCTCCAAGGCGCCGCTGTTCACCGTCGAGCAGCGCCTGGAGATGATCGACGAGGCCACCACGAACCTCGGCGTGGGCCCGCACCTGCGCATCGTCTCGTTCGACGGGCTCCTCATCGACCTGGTCGCCCGCGAGCGGGCCGACTGCATCGTGCGCGGCATCCGCGCCGTCTCGGACTTCGAGTACGAGTTCCAGATGGCGCTCATGAACCGCAAGCTGCGGTCCACCGTCGAGACGGTGTTCCTCATGCCGCACGAGAAGTACACGTATATTTCGTCGAGATTGATAAAAGAGGTTGCGAGCTTTGGAACTTCGGTGGCAGGAATGGTTCCACCCGTCGTAGAAAAACGGCTCACCGAAAAGTTTCCATTGAAATGATGGGGGGCTCCGAGCACCCCCCCTTCCCCCCCATGCTGGCCGACCGCCTCAAGACGCTCGCCCCGTCCTCGACGCTCGCCGTGCAGGCGAAGGCCCGGGAGCTGCGCGCCAAGGGCATCGACGTGATCTCGTTCGGGGCGGGCGAGCCGGATTTCGACACGCCTCAGCGCATCAAGGATGCCGCCGCGGAGGCCATGCGGCGCGGCCAGACGAAGTACACGGAGGTCGGGGGTATCCCCGAGCTGCGCGCGGCCGTCTGCGCCAAGCTCAAGCGCGACAACGGTCTCGACTACACGCCGGCCGAGGCGCTCGTTTCGTGCGGCGCCAAGCACACGCTCTACAACCTCGTCACCGCCCTGCTCAACCCCGGCGACGAAATGCTCGTGCCGAGCCCGTTCTGGGTCTCGTACCCCGAGCAGGCGCGGCTGCTCGGCGCGGTGCCCGTCGCGGTGGACACGCGCGAGGCGACCGGCTTCGACCTGGATCCCGAGGGGCTGCGCGCCGCGGTGACGCCGCGCACCAAGCTCATCGTGCTCAACAGCCCCAATAACCCGACGGGCGCCGTCTTCTCCCGCCGGGCTCTCGAGGCGGTCGCGCGGCTGGCCGTCGAGCGCGGCCTCTGGGTGGTCGCCGACGAGTGCTACGAGTCGCTCACGTTCGAGGGGCGGCACGTGTCCATCGCGTCGCTCGGCCCGGACATCAAGGCGCGCACGCTCGTCGTCAACACGTGCTCGAAGGCGTACGCGATGACGGGCTGGCGCATCGGCTACGCCGCCGGCCCGCGCGAGCTGATCCGCGCGATGACCGACATCCAGAGCCAGGTCACCTCGAATCCATCGTCGATCGCGCAGTGGGCGGCCGTCGAGGCGCTGTCGGGCCCGCAGGACGAGGTCGCCAAGATGGCCGGCGAGTTCGACCGCCGGCGCCGGCTGATCATCGGCGGGCTCAACGCGCTGCCCGGCGTGTCGTGCGTGATGCCGAAGGGCGCGTTCTACGCCTTCGCCAACGTCTCCGGACTCTTCGGCCGGACGTGGGTGCAGGGCGACACACGCGCGACGCTGAAGGGCTCGATTGACGTGACCGGCTTCCTGCTCGAGGCGGCGCGCGTGGCGGTGGTGCCGGGGCTCGACTTCGGGTCCGACGCCCACGTGAGGCTCTCGTATGCGACGAGCGACGCGCTGATCAGCGAGGGCCTCCGGCGGATGCAGGCAGCGATCGCCACCCTGGCTTGAGCGATGCCCGCGCCGGACGACGCCGCCCTCGAGGCGGCGGCGCGGGCCCGCGTCACGCTGATCCTCGGCACGAGCGACACCGGCAAGACCTTCCTGACCGCGCGACTGGCCGCGGCCCTCGCCGCGCGCGGCGAGCGCGTCGCCGTCGTCGACGCCGACGTCGGCCAGTCGGAGATCGGCCCGCCCACCACCGTCGGCCTCGGCCGCGTGAGCCGCGCGCTCGCCCGCCTCGGCGACGCGGAGGTGTGGGCCCTCGAGTTCGTCGGCGACACCTCGCCGGTCCGCTACATCCGGGAGACGGCCGAGGCCACGGGCCGCCTCGTGCGCCGGGCGCTCGACGCGGGCTTCGAACGCGTGCTCGTGGACACCGGCTTGGAGAGTGGCACGCGGCCGCGGGTGATCCGCCTCGCCCCGTCTGCCGCTGTCGTGCGGCGCACCGCGACGCGCCGGCGCGAGCATCGCGAGCGGGCGCTGCGCGAGCACCTCGCGCGCGCCGCCACGCTGACGCTCGAGACCGCGCGCGTGCCGCTGAGGGATCGTCGCGGGCAGCCGCTCACCGACGTCGCGGAGGGATTGCTGCTCGGTGTCCTGGGCGCTGCCGGCGAGACGCTCGGCATCGCACGTGTCCGAGCGTGGGACGCCGCGCGCGGGGTGGTCGTCGTCGACACACCGGTTCCGGCGGAACGGATCGACGCGCTCGTGGCCGGACGGGCGACCTGGCGGCAATGAGGCGCGCCGGCGCGCCGCGGGGCGAACCCGGGCGTGCCGGCGCGGCGGCCGTTACTTCGTGCTGGTGCTGGAGCTGCCGCTTCCGCTCGGCGAGGTCGTCGCCGAACCGCTGACGCCACCCGACGCGCTGCCCGACGGAGTCGTCGTGTCGGTCGTCGTCGAGGAACTCGAGCTCGAGGTGGTGTCCGACGAGCGCGGCGCGGTGGTCGTGCCGGGCGACGCCGACGGGCTGGTCCGCTCCGGGCGCGTGGTGCCGACCCGGTCGGTGTCAGTCCGATTGCACGCGACGGTCATCCCGCCCGCGAGCGCGAGGGCGCAGACCCCTGATAGCAATTTCTTCATCGCCGATGATCCTCCCTTGTGGGGTGTTTCGACCCTCCGCGGAAGGCTGCAACGGCCATGCCCGTGGTACGATTCGAGCCCGCGTCCGTCACGTCGCACAAAGGAGACTCGCGGCATGAAGCTCGAAGGCTCGTACGAGGTTCCGGCCGCCCGCCAGACCGTGTGGGAGGCGTTCCTCGATCCCGCGAAGCTGAAGAAAGCCATTCCCGGCTGTGAAAAGCTCGAGGCGGTCGCCCCCGAAGAGTACAAGGCCACGATGAAGGTCGGCGTCGGCGGCGTGAAGGGCACCTTCGAGGGCAAGGTCAAGATTACGGAGAAAAAGCCCCCCGAGTCTTACAAGCTCGCGGTAGAAGGCACCGGCGGCCCCGGGTTCGTCCGCGGGGAGACCGTGATCACGCTGAGCGACGCCGAAGGCGGCGGCACGCGAGTTGCCTACAGCGCCGACGTGCAGGTCGGCGGCCTCATCGCCTCGGTCGGGCAACGCATGCTCGGCGGCGTCGCGAAGATGATGGCCGACAAGTTCTTCGGCAAGATGTCCGAGATGCTCCAGGACACGTAGTGGTCTCCCGCTATCTCGAGCCGCGGCTCGAGCGCGCCCCGCGCGCCGCCATGCGACGGCTCCAGATCACGCGGCTGCGCAAACAGCTGGCGCATGCCCGGGCCCACAGCCCGTTCTATCGTCGCAAGCTCCGGGGGGCTCCGCGGCTGAAGACGCTCGACGACGTGCGCCGCCTGCCGTTCACCACCAAGGACGAGCTGAGGGAGAACCAGGCGGCGACGCCGCCGTGGGGGGACCTGCTCGCCGTCCCGTTCGAGGACGTTCTGCGCATCCACATGACGTCGGCCACCACGGGCCGGCCGCTCGCGTTCCTCGACACGCGCGACGACTGGCACGGCTTCTATCACTCGTACGCGCGCGCGCTGTACGCGTTCGGCGTCCGCAAGTCGGACATGGTGATGGCGGCGTTCTCCTACGGGCCGTGGATCGGCTACTGGTCCGGGTTCTATGCCGCGCAGGATCTGGGCTGCCTGGTGTTCCCGGCGGGCGGGTTGTCGACCGACCAGCGGATCGACGCGCTGCTCACGTGGCCGATCACGGTGCTCGGCTGCACGCCGTCCTACGCGCTGTTCCTGGCCGAGCAGGCGGCGAAGAAGGGGATCGATCTCGCCAAGGACACGAAGGTGCGGATCACGTGGCACACGGGGGAGCCCGGCGCGTCGATCCCGGCGACCAAGGCGAAGATCGAGACGGCGTTCGGCGCGCGGGCGTACGACCTGCCGGGGCTGACCGAGATCGCCGCGTGGGGCTTCGAGTGCGACGCCCGCGCCGGCCTCGTGCACGTCAGCGAGGACTACTGCCTTGCCGAGGTCCTCGACGAGGCCGGCGAGCCCGTGGAGCCCGGCGAGCGCGGCGAGCTGATCTTCACCAGCCTCTATCGCAAGGCGATGCCGCTGATCCGCTATCGCACGCGCGACGTCGTGCAGGTGGCCGACCGCCGCTGCCCCTGTGGCCGCACGCTCCTCGCCCTGGAGGGCGGCGTGCTGGCGCGGCTGGACGACATGAAGAAGGTGCGCGGCATCATCGTCTACCCGCGCCGCGTCGAGGAGCTGGTGCGGCCGTTTGTCGGCGTCGACGAGTTCCAGATCCTGTTCCGGCGTCACGAGGGGCTGGACGACATCGTCGTGCGCATCGATCCCTCGCCGGCCCTCTCGCGCGCCGAGTGCGACGGTCTCTGCGGCCAGCTGAGCGACGCGCTGCGGATCGGGCTCGGCATCCGCGTGACCGTCGAGGCCACCGAGCCCGGCGCGCTGCCGCGCTGGGACCACAAGGCGCGGCGGGTGAAGGACGAGCGGACGGAGGTGCCGTTTTGAAAGCGGCGTTCTTCAAGGAGCACGGCGGCAGCGACAAGATCCTCTTCGACGACTATCGGGATCCCGTGGCGGACGCGGGCGAGGTGGTCGTGCGCGTCAAGGCCTGCGCGCTGAATCACGTGGACATGCTGCTGCTCGACGGGCGCTTTCCGCCGCCCGAGGGGCTGCCACACGTCAACGGCTGCGAGGTGACGGGCACGGTCGAGACGCTGGGCGCCGGCGTCAGGGGCGTGGCGACGGGCCAGCGCGTGATCGTCTTCCCCGGGTTTTCCTGTGGCACCTGCGAGTTCTGTCTGCGCGGCGAGCGCACCGTCTGCCTGCGCTACGGCTACCTCGGCGCCCACAAGGACGGCGGCTACGCGGAGCTGGTGAAGGCCCCGGCCGCCAACATCGTGCCGCTGCCGGAATCGATCGCCTTCGAGAGCGGTGCCGCGGTGCCGCTGGCCATGCTGACCTCCTGGCATGCGCTGGTCGCGCAGGCCGCGCTCAAGCCGGGCCAGACCGTGCTCGTGCAGGCGGCGGGCAGCGGCGTCGGCAGCGCGGCCATCCAGATCGCGCGGCTCATCGGCGCGCGCGTGATGACCACCGTGGGCAGCGACGACAAGCTCGAGTTCGCCCGCGGCCTCGGCGCCGAGCACGTCGTCAACTACCGCACGCAGGACTTCGTCGAAGAGGCCAAGAAGTGGACCGGCAAGCGTGGAGTGGACGTCGTCGTCGAGCACATCGGCGGCGAGACGTTCGAGCGCTCGTCGTACGCCCTGACGCGGCTCGGCACGCTGGTGTCGATCGGCTCGCACGACACCCACTGGGGCAGGCTGGACCTCCGCCACGTCTACTCCAAGAACC
>QHSB01000090.1 GCA_003220335.1 Candidatus Rokuibacteriota bacterium | reverse complement strand
GCCGAGCACGGAGCGGCCGCGCTCGAGATCCTCGCGCAGCGCGAGGTCGATCTCGTAATGCTCGACCAGCGCATGCCGGGCGAGGCGGGCGTGGACATCCTGCCGCGCGTCAAGGCCCTCGACCCGTCGGTGGTGGTGGTGATCGCCACCGCGGTGCGCGACGTGCGCACGGCGGTCGAGGCGCTCAAGCGCGGCGCGTACGACTACCTCATCAAGCCGTTCGACGTCGACGACATCATCGGCCTCGCCGACCGCGTGCTGGAAAAGCGCGACCTCGAGCGCGAGGTCGTCTCGCTGCGCTCGGCCCTCGCCGGTGGCGACGTCGAAGCCTCGGTCGGCTTCGAGGGGCTGGTGGGACGCCACCCGGAGATGGCGCGCCTCTACCAGCTGATCACGCAGATCGCGCCGACGCCGACCACGGTGTTGATCACCGGCGAGAGCGGTACGGGCAAGGAGCTGGTGGCGCGCGCGATCCACCGCCGGAGCGACCGGCAGAGCGCGCCGTTCGTCGCCGTCAACGTCGCGGCCATCCCGGAGACGCTCATCGAGTCCGAGCTGTTCGGCCACGAGCGCGGTGCCTTCACCGGCGCCCACGCCCGGCGGCTCGGCCGTTTCGAGCTGGCGCACGGCGGCACCGTCTTCCTCGACGAGATCGGCTCGCTCCGCCTGGATCTGCAGTCCAAGCTCCTGCGCGTGCTCCAGGAACGGGAGATCGAGCGCGTGGGCGGCCAGCGGCCGGTCCCGGTGGACGTCCGCGTGCTGGCGGCCACCAACGCGAACCTGCGAGCCGCCGTGCGCGAGCGCGCCTTCCGCGAGGATCTCTTTTACCGGCTCAACGTCGTCCCCCTCCACCTGCCGCCGCTGCGCGAGCGCCGCGAGGACATCCCGCACCTCGTCGAGCACTTCATCCGCAAGGCCGCGCGCGAGTGCCGTCGCGACGTGCGCGGCGTGTCGGTGGGGGCGCTGGAGGTGCTCGCGCGGTACGACTGGCCGGGCAACGTGCGCGAGCTGGAGAACGTCATCCACCGCGCGGTCGTCCTGGCGGCGGGCCCGGTCCTGCACCTGCAAGACGTTCCCCTCGACGTGGCGATGCCGGAGACGGGCGCGCGGCTCACGGAGGACGACGGGCTGCCGCTGCGCGAGGCGTGCGACCGGTTCGAGCGGCAGTACGTGTTGCGCGTGCTCGAGCGCGTGCAGTGGAACGTGAGCCGGGCCGCGCGCCTGCTCGGCGTGCACCGCAACACGGTGCTCGCCAAGCTCTCCGCCTGGGGCGTGCAGCGCCCGGGCGGCGCCGACCGGAGCGCCTCCCTCTAGCGCTTCTTGTCCTTCGGCCCCTTGGGATCCTTCGATGGCTGCAGCGCCGTCGGGGGCACCAGCGGCGTCGTGATCGGCGGCGTCACCTTGTCGATCCTCTCGGGTTTGTCGTCCCGGTCGGCTTTGCCGCCCTTGTCGGGCTTGACGTCCGGCGCGCGTCCGCGATCGGGATCGATGATGGCGACCGCGTGCTCGACCTGGTCCCTCGCGACCCAGTCGGCGCCGCTCCTGGCCGGCGTCCTGACGGGCAGCTGAAACCCGGCAGACGCCGCCTTGCCCTCGTCGCGCGTGATCGGGCGTACCGGCGACAGCGCGCCGGTGACCGAGATGGACTGCAGGGGATGGAGGACGGCGGCCGCGCCGATCGGCTGCCGGGCGGTGTCGAGCCGCAGGACCTCGATCACGCCGGTGAGCAGCGTGAACCGCGTCGAGACGTCCGCGCCCGTGCGCGCGACCTCGGCGATCACCACGGTGCCGCGGATGCCGGCGACGGCGTTCGGTGTCCGGATCTCGATCGATTCGCCGGGCCGCATACGTTCCTTGGCCACCGAGAGCGCGATCGTGCCGGACGCGAGGTCCACGGTCGATATCCTCGGGGATTCGGTGATCGTCACCACCGACCGCTCACGCACCGTGACGAGCGCCTTGCCCCCGAGGAGGATGCGGGCGAGCGACTCGTCGCCGGTGGCGATTCGATCCTTGAGGAACACGGGGTCGCGGAAGCTGAGCGGTCGGGGACCGGCCAGGCTCGCCCGCGTGACGGTGGCCGTACCGTGGAGGGCCGTGACGATCCCGGCGCGGCCCGGCTCGGCGTCCGCCGAGGCGAGGCCCGCAAGCGCCGCCACAAGCGCCACGGCGAGACTTCGCATCGTGCGCGCCAACGGGTTCATCCCGGCAATGGCGGGGCAAGCGCGGTGCCAAGCCTCGGCCTCGGCAATTCGCCGGGTTACGCGCCGCTCCCGCTCCGAGATGAGCACGCCGGCGCCGCAAGGATGACCGGCGCTTCAACCCGGGTGGCGCAGGCTGTGCACCGCCAGCCACAGGCGCACGCCTTCGGGGGTCGCGCGCCAGACCGGGCCGGGCGCGCCCTCGACGTGCCCGACGCTGTGCAGCAGGATCACCGTCGTCCTCGCCGGTCGGGCCGCCGCCAGACGCAGGCTCTCCGTATACGGGACGGCGGAATCCCCGTACCCGTGCACGAGGATCACGCGGGCGCGCACCCGGGGCAGGGCGCGCACGGGCGAGAGTCCCTCGAGCAGCGCGCGCACGGCCGCCGGCAGGCCCGCCAGCGCGCGCTCGATCCGCGCGACGTCTCCGGCGGCCAGCGCCGCGCGCGTGGCGTCGTCCACCAGGTCGGCGTTGGCGTCGACGAACGCGCGCACGAGCGCGGGATCGTGCGGGACCCGGCCGGAGGCGCCGCCGTAATCGAACGCGCCGGTCAGCCAGAAGCGCAGCGTCTCGGCCGCCGACGCGTGAGGGCCGAGGGCCAGCAGCACGCCGACGCGGTCGCGCACGCGCGGATCGGCGGCGGCGGCGAAGGCGGGCGCGGCGCCGATACTCACGCTGAGCATCGCCCACGGACCCGGCCGCGTCTCGAGCGCCGCCACCACGGGCGCCGTGTCCTCGGGACGCAGGCGGCCTCGCGTGAGACCAGGCAGCGTCGGCACCACGACCTCGAAGCCCGCGCGCGCGAGCAGCCGCGCGGCGCGCGCCAGACGCGGGTCGTCCTTGCCCGCGGGTGCCAGGCCGTGCACCAGCAGCAACGGCGGCGCGAGGCCGGGGACGGCGCCGCGCCAGCGATCGAGGGACGGGGCGAGCGACTCGCGCACCGGGACAGGCGTGAGCGCGTCCAGCGTGGGCAGCGCGCCGTCGGTCAGGAACTCGGCGAGGAACGCGGCCGAGAGGACGAGCGAGGCGGCGTCGCGGGCGACCGGCGCGGCGAGGACGAGGGCGAGGGCGAGGGTGGCGAGGCGGCCGGCTACTTCCGGTTGACGCACTTCACGAGGCGCCACCCGTTGAACATGTTCACCTGGTGCACCAGCTCCGGCGTGAGCCCGACCTCGACCAGCAGCGGCTTGAGCGCGAGGTTGGACTTCCAGCCCAGCCGCGTGCAGACAGGAGCGACGAGGTCCTCGAGCCAGCCCGTCACCCGGCGCTCGCTGCGGAAGTGGTTCAGGATCACGAGGGTGCCGCCCGGCTTCACCACGCGCCGCATCTCGCGCAGCACCGCCACCGGATCGGGGACCGCGGAGATCGTGTAGGTCGCGAGCGCCTTGTCGAACTCGTTGTCGCCGAAGTCCATGGAGGTGGCGTCCATGACCTTGAGCGTGACGTTCGGCATGGCGAGGTTCTGGACGCGCTCGACCGCCTTGTCGAGCATCTCGCCGGAGAGATCGATGCCGGTGAGGCGGCACGTCGCCGGATAGAGCGGCAGGTTCAGCCCGGTGCCGATGCCGACCTCGAGCACGGTGTCGCTCGGCACGATGCCGCACTGCTTGATGGCGGCGGCGCGTCCGGGCGCGAAGATCCAGTCGAAGATGAAATCGTACACGGGCGCGTACAGCTCGTAGGCGCGCTCGACCTGCCTTTTTTCCAACGCTACGTCCACGCGAGCCCCCCCAGCAGTGTTCGTTCGAGGCCGGTCGTGCAGAGGGAATTCCCCCCGATTTGCGGGCATTCTAACCGCTCGCCTCCACATTGCCAAGGGGACCCTCGGGTAGCAAACAGCGGGCCGTCGATCAGGTCCGCAGCGCCTTCGTGAAGCGCGCCACGATCGTCCGCGCCAGCGCCTCCGGCGAGGCGTCGCCCTCGCGGGTCCGCCAGTCGCGCAGCCGGATCACCGCCTTGGCCATCGCGCGGTGGCCGCCGGCCGAGCCGAGGTCGCCGAACGCGTGGCGCACGACGTCGCCGGCCGCGCGCACCCAGCCGACGTTGCGCACCGAGATGTGCAGCTCGCCGTGCACGGTGCCGGAGACGACCGACCACTCCGCGCCCTCCACCTGCAGGAAGAAGTCCGCGAACTGCGCGACCAGCTCAGGGTACGCGACGGCGCCCAGGTGCGAGAAGACGACGCCGTGCTGCACGTGGCGGCCCGCGATCCCCCGCGCAAGCACGTCGAGGGCCTCGTTCGGCAGATCGGGCCGCTCGATGCGGCGCAGCGCGCTGTGGTTGGCCAGCGCGTGCACGAAGGCGAAGGCCTCGAGGTCGGCGCGCGTGGCGCCCCGCTCGAGGTGCTGGGTGTCCGCCTTGATCCCGTAGAGGAGCGCGGTGGCCAGTCGCTGCGAGACTCGGGCGTCGATGGCGCGCAGATACTCGGTCAGGATGGTGGCGGTCGCGCCGTAGCCCGGGCGCAAATCCTTGAGGACGGCGCGCACGGGCGACTCCTCGGGATGGTGGTCGATGACGAGGTCCACGCGCTCGAACGTCTCCTCGAAGAACGAGGGCTGTGCGTCGACCATGGCCACCATGTCGTATTCCTCGAGCGCGCGCGGCTTGATCTGCTCGACGTCGATCTCGAGGATGCGTGTCATGGCGCGGTTCTCGGGGCGGGTGATGGTGCCGAAGGTCGCGATCGGTGCCGCCGTCTTGTTGCGGCCGAGCACGGCGCGCAGCGCGAGCGCCGAGGCGATGGCGTCAGGATCCGGATCGTCCTGCATCATGATCAGCACACGCTCGGCGGGGGCGAAGTGGGCGCGCACGTGCTCCACGCGCGCGCGCGTCAGCGCGCGGGCGAGCGCGGGCTCGAGGACGCGCTCGGCCACGGCCTCCATACCGAGCCCGACCACGCCGTCCGGCTCGCCGCCGGGCACGCGGTCTTCCGCGAGCGCCACGATCGGCGCGTCGGGAGCGACCAGCCGGATGGCGGCCACGATCCGCGCCTGGCGCGGGCGCTCGACGGCCAGGAGCACCGGCTCGTGCCCCGTGCGGAAGGCCCGACGGTAGAGGCCCTCGCGCTCGAGGTCTCCGGCGAGGACGTCACCGCCGCGCTGCGCGATCCGCGTCCGCGCGCGGGCGCTCTCGACGAGATAGAGCGGGTCGAGCCGCGGCTCGGCCGAGTCGGCAACCAGGCGCCAGAGGAAGTCGTCGGGGCAGATCAGGATGCAGCGCATGATCCACCGCAAAGTATGACCCCCCGACGAGGTCGACGAGCGTGAATTTTGGAGAGGTGGGGGGCCCTGGGCGGCGCGCCCCAGGAACTAAGCGGCTTTGGCTTCGCGGACCTGGTACCGGTGCCGGTCGCCATTGAAGCCGGCAAGCAGGCTGGGCCGGCGGCCGTAATGCCCGAAGTACCAGGCCTCGTAACACTCGCGGTGATACGTGCCGGTGGTGGCGACCACCTGAGGCGCATACCGCGCGACGAGCATGTGGCAGCGGCCGCAGGGCGGCGCCCCCTTCATCGAGATCTCAGTCAGCTTTTCGTCTTCCATGGCTCCCGCTCCGCTATGTGGTCCGCCCGCCGCGTCGTGCGTCAGGCGATCGGCGTTACGTAAGGCAAGCGGGATGCCAGACTCGATCTCCGCGTTTTCAAGTGATTGCGGTACGAGCGGGGACCGGCGGCGTGCTTCTGTGACGGAAGATCGTAACCTTTACGAAGACGCTGCGGCCCGAGCCCGACGAGCCTCAGGCGGCCCGCCGGTCGGTCGCGCGCGAGATGCGCGCCAGCTCGTCGAGGAGCAGCCCCGCCCAGCCGTAGATGTTGTGCTCGCGCACCTGCGTGCGCATTCGGCTCATGCGGTCGCGGCGCTCCTCCACCGGCAGGGTGATGGCGCGGTGGATGGCGCCGGCCACGTCCTCCACGTCGTAGGGGTTCACCAGGAGCGCGTCGGGCAGCTCGTGCGAGGCGCCGGCAAACCGGCTCAGGATGAGCACACCGTCGTCCTCGTCCCGGGCGGCCACGAACTCCTTGGCCACGAGATTCATGCCGTCGTGGAGCGAGGTGACCATGCAGAAGTCCGCCAGGCGGTAGAACGCGTCGATCTCGCGGTGGTCGTGGTGGCGCTCGCGGTAGACGATCGGCTGCCAGCCGCGCTCGCCGAGGTCGGCGTTGAGCGTCCGCACCATCTCCCGCGTCTCCTCCTGCACCGCCTGGTAGCGCGCGATGCGGCTGCGGCTCGGCGAGGCGATCTGGATGAACGTGAGCCGCCGGCGGTACTCGGGCCAGCGCTCGAAGAATCGCCGCAGCGCGCGGAGCCGCTCGGGCAGGCCCTTCGTGTAGTCCACGCGCTCGACGCCGACGCCGATGAACTCGCCGGTGGCGCCGAGGGCCGCCAGCACCGCCGCGCGGTCGGCCGGCCGCTCGCCGCCGCCGAGATCGGGTGCGACGCTGATCGGGAACGGCCGGACGTGCGTCGTGTGCTGACCGCGCACGACGGTGAAGCGATCCCACTCGATCCGTCCCTCGATCGCCCGCTCCACCGTCTCCAGGAAGTTGTTGCAGTAGAACTGCGTATGGAAGCCGACGAGGTCGGCGCCGAGCATGCCGAGCAGGATCTCCTGCTGCCAGGGGCAGATGCCGACGGCCTCGAAGTTCGGCCACGGGATGTGCCAGAAGAGCGAGACGCGCGCGTCGGGCCGGGCCTCTTTCACCAGCCGCGGCAGCAGGGCGAAGTGATAGTCCTGCACGAGCACGATGGGCTCCTCGACGGACTCCATCTCCTGCAGCAGCGCTTTCGCGAAGCGCTCGTTCACCAGGCGGTAGTGCCCCCAGTCGGCGGCGCGAAAGCGCGGGCGCTCGTGAACGATGTGGCAGAGCGGCCACAGGCCCTCGTTGGCGAAGCCGTAGTAGTAGCCGGCCTCCTCCTCGTCGCTCAGCCACACGCGCCGCAGCGTGTACGTCGGGTCCGCCGAGGGCAGCCCGACCCGCTCGCCGACCTCACGGTCGGCGTTGCCGCTGCCGTGGGCGACCCACACGCCGCCGCACGCCTGCATGATCGGGCCGAGTGCCGTCACGAGGCCGCTCGCCGGCTCCTGCTCGCGCACGAGGCGGCCGTCGCGCACGTGGCTCACCGGCTCGCGGTTGGACACGACGAAGACGGGGCGGCGGCCGAAGCGCATCTCGACGAACTGCTTGAGACGCTCCTCCGTCCACACGCTCTCGCCGGCCAGCCGCAGCTGCGCCTCCTGCTCGGCGGCGCTGCGGGCGCGCGCGAGCGTCCGCGCCAGACCCGTGACCTCGGTGGCGAGCGAGCCGAAGAGGCTCTCGTCGGCGTCGGGCGGCGGCGCCACCGGGCGGCCGGCCTTCATCTGCTTGGTCCACTCCGCGATCCGTGCGATCGGGCGGGTCACCGACCAGCGCACGAGCGCCCACGTGATGCCGGTGACGAGCAGCATCAGGACGCCCATGCGCACGGCCGTCCGCCGCCATAGGTCCCACTCGCCCGAGTCGAGATACTGCGCGTCGAGGAAGACGGCGGCGGCGCCGACCGCGCGCTCCTCCTGCTGCACCGGCACCACGTGCACCCAGGTGAGGCGGCCACCGACGTTGTGAAACCCGGCGACGGGCTCGTTGCGGTGGATCGCGTCGCTGACGAGCGGGGAGAGCGGACCGAGGAACGGCCGCACGTCGACGGTGGCGCCGAGCACGCCGCCAAACGCGTCGTAGATGGCGAGGCCGCGGTCCGGCGTGCCGAAACGCGTCAGCACGCGCTCGTAGCCGGTGCGTGCGCCCCGCGTCACCAGACGCTCGGAGGCCTCCGCGACCGCCGAGCCGACCAGCGTGGCGCGGCGGGTGAGGGCATCCATCTGCCGCTGGCGCTCCTCGCGCACGTCGAGATAGGCGAAGCCCGCCGAGACGACGAGCGTGGCCAGCCAGATGCCGCCGAGCAGGCGGACGAGGAACCGCATGGCGCTACGCCCCGAACTTCGTCAGTCTCTGGGCGTTGGCCATGACGAGCGGCATGAGATGGTGCGCGGGGATCGTCCCGAGGGTGCCCGCCGCGCACGCCCGCTCGGTGAACGCGGTGACGGGATCGGCGCCGCAATAGCGGCTCCACAGGAGCGCCGGCACGGGTTGCCAGCCGTGTCCGGCGAGGATGGACGGGGTGGCGTGGTCGCCCGACACGACGAGGACGTCGGGAGCGAGCGCGCGCACCGTCGGCACGTGTGCGTCGAAGCGCTCGAGCGCCGCGACCTTGGCGTCGAAGTCGCCGTCCTCGCCCGCCTTGTCGGTGTCCTTGTAATGCACGAAGAAGAAGTCGTACGAATCCCAGTGCTCGCCGAGCGTCGCGACCTCGCTCTCGAAGGTGCCGCCCGTCTTGAGCACGTCCATGCCGACGAGCTTGGCCAGGCCGCGGTACATGGGATAGGCGGCGATCGCCGCCGCGCGCAGGCCGTAGACCTCGGGGAAGCGCGGCAGCTCCGGCAGCTGATCGAAGCCGCGGAGCAGGACCATGTTGGCGGGCGTCGCGTCGTGCAGCAGGCGCCCGGCCTCGGTGACGAAGCGATTGACGAGGTCCGCCGTCGCGGCGGCGGCGGGCTCGAGCGCGCGCACGAGCAGGGGCGGCTTGCCGAGCGTCTGGGGGTCCGTCTCCGAGAGACGCCCGCTCAGTCGCGGTCCCCGGAGCACGAGCACGAAGCGGTGCTCCTTGACGGGCTCGACGAACACCTCGACGCCGGGCAGGCGGATCGTGCGCAGCCGCTCGGTGAGCTGCACGCTCACGTCGGTGCCGATGCGGCCGGCGCGCCGGTCGGTGATCCGGCCCTGCGCGTCGACGGTGCAGAAGTTGCCGCGCGCGGCGACGTCGCCGCCGCGCAGGTCGAACTCGATGCCGAGCGATTCGAGCACGCCGCGGCCGACCTGGAAGCGCAGCGGATCGTAGCCGAAGAGGCCGAGGTGGCCGGGGCCGCTGCCCGGCGTGATGCCGGGCGCAACGTGCCGCAGCAGGCCGCAGGCCGCTGCCGAGGCGAGCGCGGCGAGGTTGGGCACGCGCGCCGTCTCGAGCTCCGAGCGGCCCGTCTCCGGCCGGGGCAGGCCGCCCAGCCCATCGAGCGAGAGGAGCACGATCTTCGTCGTGTTCGACACCACGAGCGGGCGGATCAGATCGAGCATGACTTCAGTGTACCGGAGGGTGCTACGCCTCCTTGACCGGGTTCTCCAGCGAGCCCAGCTTGTCGATCTCCACGCGGCACACGTCGCCCGGCTGCATGAACACCGGGCTCGGCTTCATCCCGAGACCGACGCCGGGCGGCGTTCCCGTCGCGATGAGGTCACCGGGGCAGAGCGTCATGAGCCCGGAGAGGTAGCTGACGAGATAGCGCACGTCGAAGATGAAGGTCTTCGTGTTGCCCCGCTGCATCTGCTTGCCATTCACGAACGTCCTCAGCTCGAGGCTGTGCGGATCGGCAATCTCCTGGCGGTCGGCGATGTAGGGGCCGACGGGTGCCGCCGTCTCGAAGATCTTGCCGGCCATCCACTGGGTGGTGAGGAACTGGAAATCGCGCGCGCTCGCATCGTTGATGATCGTGTAGCCCCACACGTGATCCAGCGCCGCCTCCTTCGACACGAAGCGCGCGGTACGACCGATCACGACCCCCAGCTCGACCTCCCAGTCGAGCTGCTTGCTCCCGCGCGGGCGCAGGATCGGATCACCGGGGCCGACGATCGAGTTGTTCCACTTGGCGAAGATCGGCGGCTCTTTCGGAATGGGGTTGCCGGTTTCCTCGGCGTGATCGCGATAGTTCAGGCCGATGCAGATGAACTTGCCCGGATCGGTGATGGGCGCGTGCAGCCGCGCGGAGGCCGCCGGCACCGTCACCCACTCCTTGATCGAGGCGACGGCGTCCGCGCTGGCCGCCCCGCCCTCGAGGAACTCCCGCGCGGACGGCGGCACCAGCGCCGTGGCGATCTCGGGCGCGCGGACCACGCCGCGGGCGGCCAGGGTGGCGGCGACGCTCGCGCCGAGGTCGGCGATGCGGTCGCCCTGGAGCGCACCGAGCCGCGGGGATTGCCCATTGGTGGAGAATCGGACGAGCTTCATGGGTCGCTGCCTCCCGACGAAAATGTACCGGGATTATAGCCCTTTCCGGCAAGGCGACTGTCCGCGTAGAATTCCCTGCACGCGCGGCGGGGTCGGCGGGAAAATAGGGCTCCCCCACCTCGAGGGGCTGGTGGAACCACACAGGGAGGTCGGTGTTATGCGCAGGACATCGGTGGTGAGGTGCCTGACGTTGCTCATCGTCGCGTCGTTCGCGCTGGCCGGCCCGCTGGCGCCGCTGGCCCACGCGCAGCCGGCACAACCGGCGCAGCCCGCGCAGCCGGATCTCTTCCAGGAGACGCTCAAGGCGCAGCGCACCTCCGACAGGGCGCAAGGTCTCTACGCCACGGAGGCGGTCGTGGTGAACGTGGTCCGCGTGCCCGGCAAGGTGGTGACGTGCGCCGCGGGTGCGGCGGTCGGGATCGTCCTGCTGGTCTTCACCCTCGGCAGCGGCTTCCGGGCGGCCGCGGCGATCACCGACGAGGGCTGCGGCGGCAAATGGTTCTTGAAGGGTGACGATCTGCGGCCCGAGGGTCCCGCGCCGATGGTCGCCACTGACCCCGGACGCTAGTCCTCACGCGAGCCGGCGCGCCCGCGCGCGCCGGCTCCTCGCTGTCCTGTTCGTCCTGCTCCTCGTCCTCTTCGCCGCAGGCCTCTGGGGCACCGTGGTGCGCCCGGCGGCGTACGAAGTCCGCGGAGAGGTCGTCGCCCGCGCCGCCCCCGACCTCCTGCTGATCCGCCATCAGGCCGTCACCGCGCTCGGCATGGGGGCCATGGAGATGATGGCCGTGCGCGGCGCGCCCGCGACGCTCGACGCCGCACGCGTCTCGCCCGGCGATCGCGTGCGGCTCGCCGTGCGGGCCACCGGCGACGAGATCAGCCTCGTCTGGATCGAGCGCGAGCGGTGAGCGGCCCGCGCTGCGCGTCGCGACGCGAGGGTTCGCATGTAGCCGACCAGCAGCTGGATGTCCTCGTCCGAGAGCTGCGCCCCGAATGCCGGCATGCCGGGCCGCCCGATGGTCGCCCCGCCGTGCTTGATGATGTCGAAGAGATAGCGATCGGACTGCGCGGCGACGCGCGGATCGGTGAGGTCGCTCGGCCGTAGCAGGAACAGCGACGCGCGCCACGAGCCGCGACCGTGCACGCCGTGGCATTCGGCGCAGTAGGCGTAGTACAGGCGCTGGGCGCGCGGCGCGCCGGCCGGCGGCCGCGCGTCCGTCAGCAGCCAGCCCAGACCGCCCGCGAAGACACCGATCGCCGCGACCGCCGCCAGGACCATCAGCACGCCGCGGCGCATGGCGACATTCTACGGGTGGTGACAGGAAATACCGCTTGACAAGCACGGCCGCAAACGGCTAAACAGGTTAACCCGTTCGGAAGCGTCCCACACCGTGCTATCGCCCGCGCGAAGGAGGTTCCCCCGATGAGTGACGGACGCGCCATCGAAACCAACCCGACCCGCGTCAGCCGCCGGAGCCTGCTCAAGGGCGCCGTTGCCGGCGCCGCCGGCGGCCATCTGCTCACGATGCTCGACGCCCGGCAGGCGCCTGCGCAGATCAAGGGCACGAGTTTGAGGATGCTCGTGTGGAGCCATTACGTCCCCGCCTACGACGTGTGGTTCGACACGTTCTGCAAGTTGTGGGGCGACAAGACCGGCGTCAAGGTCCGGGTGGACCATATCCCGCACCTCGAGTTGCCCGCCCGGTATGCGGCAGAGTTCGCGGCGGGCGCCGGCCACGACCTGATCTACTTCGTGGGCCAGATCCTCACCGGCCAGTACTACCGCAATTTGATCGACCTGTCCGACGTCGCCGATGGGTTGGGCAAGAAGCACGGCGGCTGGCTGGAGTCCTCCAAGGGCGCCTGTCAGGTCGGCGGCACGTGGTACGCGGTGCCCGACTTCTTCATCTCCATCCCGGTCCTCTGGCGCAAGGATCTCTTCGCGTCGATCGGGATGGGCGAGCCCAAGACGTGGGACGATCTGCGCAAGGCGGGAGGCCAGCTGAAGGCGAAGGGGCATCCCACCGGCATGCAGTTCTCGCACTGCAACGACGCCAACCACAACTGGCGCGCGCTCATGTACTGCTTCGGCGCCAAGGAGACGGATCCGAGCGGGCAGAACATCGCCATCGACTCCAAGGAGATGCGCGAGTCCCTCAAGTTCGGCAAGGCCCTCTACGACGAGGGGATGACCCCGGAGGTGTTCTCGTGGGATGACGCCTCCGACAATCGCTTCCTGGCGTCGGGCGTGGCGAGCTGGATCCACGACGCCATCTCCGCCTTCCACTCCACGCGCATCACCAACCCGAAGGTGTTCGAGCAGACGTTCGTGGTGCCCGAGGTCGCGGGGCCGGGCGGCACCTGGAACGTCGGCGAGCCCAACGTGTGGGCGATCTGGAAATTCTCCAAGAACGTGGCCGCCGCCAAGGAGTTCATCACCCATCTCGCCGACAATCAGAAGGAAGCGATGGAGGCGAGCCTCGGCTACAACATGCCGTTCCTGCGCGGCCAGTACGCCAAGCCGATGCCCTACCTCGGCAAGGACCCCAAGCTCTCGAAGCTCCAGGATCAGGAAAAGATCACGGCCTTCCTCGGCTACCCGGGGCCGATGACGCCGCCGGCCCAGGAGGTCGTCACCACGTTCATCATCCCGGACATGTTCACGAAGGTGGCGCGTGGCGCGTCGATCGAAGACACGATGAAGTGGGGCGTCGGCGAGATCCGGCGCATCTACGCCAAGCACAAAGCCTCCTGATCGAATGACCCAGGCCTCGCCGGGCGGGCCACCCCCGCCCGGTTCCATTTCCGTGGCCATCGGCGGGCGCGTGCGGGACACGTCGTGGTGGCGAACCCCCACCGCCCGCCGATACCTCTTCGGCTATACGCTCCTGGCGCCCGCGGTGTTGTACGTCGGACTGCTCGTCGGCGTGCCCTTCGCGTTCTCCCTGTACCTGGCGATGAGCGACGCGTCCGTCGGCTCGCCGGTGGCGCGGTTCGTGGGCATCGAGAACTTCAAGTCGGCGCTGGAGAACGCCGTCTTCTACACGGCGGTCCGCAACACGCTGGTCTTCACCATCGGCGCCGGGATCCTCAAGGGCGTGCTCGGCACCACGCTGGCCTTCCTGCTCCTGCAGCCGTTCAAGGGGCGGAAGGTCGTCCGCGCGCTCCTGGTCATCCCGTTCACGCTGCCCATCGCCGTCAGCGTGCTGGGATGGAAGTGGATGTTCGACTCGCAGTTCAGCGTCATCAACTGGGCGCTCAGCCGGCTGTCGCTGATCGGGGGCTACGGCTCGCCCGACTGGCCGGTCTGGCTCGGCCAGCCCGGGCTGGCGCTGTTCTCGGTGATGTTCGTGAACGTCTGGCGCGGGTTCCCGTTCAGCGCGATCGTGCTGCTGGCGGGCCTGACCTCGGTGCCGCCGGAGGTGCTGGATGCCGCCAAGGTGGACGGCGCCAGTTTCATGCAGCGCTTTCGCAAGGTGATCGTGCCGATGATCGCGCCGATCCTGTTCATCGGCAGCGCGTTCGACACGGTCTTCACGCTGTCCGACCTGTCGATCGTGTACCTGCTCACCAACGGCGGGCCCGACGGCGCCACCGAGATCCTGCCCACGCTGGCCTACAACACCGGCATCCGCGGCGGCGCGCTGGGCCGCGGCGCGGCCATCTCGCTCTTCCTGTTCCCGTTGCTGCTGCCGGCCATCGTTCTCTTGTTACGGACGCTGCGACGGAGGCAGTACTGATGGCGACGGTGATGGGCACGGCGCGCACCCACCGGCACAAGGAGCTACGGCGCCATGCGCTCATCTACCTGGGGCTGGCGCCGTTCCTCGTCCTCGCGGTGTTCCCGATCTTCTGGATGGCGATCACGGCCATCAAGCAGGACGCGGACCTCTACCTGATGGACGCGGTCCCGTTCTGGTTCCGACAGGCGCCGACGTGGAAGAACTTCGACTTCCTCTTCCACCACACCTCCTACGGCGACTGGATCGTGAACACGATGCTGATCTCGTTCTGGGTCTCGGCGATCACGATCCTGACCGCGGTGCCCGCCGGGTACGCGCTCGCCCGGCTGCGGCTGCCGTTCGCCGAGAACCTCGGCATCGGCATCTTCATGACCTATCTCGTGCCGGCCATCATCCTGTTCATCCCGCTGGCGCGCGTGGTGAGCACGCTGGACCTGCAAGACTCGTGGTGGGCGCTGGTGGTCGTCTACCCGACCTTCACGATCCCGTTCTGCACGTGGCTGCTGATGGGCTTCTTCAAGACGGTGCCCTTCGAGATCGAGGAGGCGGCCATGGTGGACGGCTGCGGCCAGCTCGGCGCGCTGCTCCGCGTGGTGCTGCCGGTGAGCTGGCCCGGCGTCATCACCGCCATCATCTTCTCCTTCACGCTGTCGATGCAGGACTTCCTCTACTCGCTGGCTTTCGTGGCGGTCTCCGACCAGAAGCCCGTCCCCCTCGGCGTGGCCACCGAGCTGATCCGCGGTGACATCTATTTCTGGGGCTCGCTGATGGCCGGCGCGCTGCTGGTCGGGGTGCCGGTGGCCATCGTCTACAACCTGTTCCTCGACAAGTTCATCTCGGGTATCACGGGAGCAGCAATCAAGTAACGGCGGTGAACGAGCAGTCCATTCCAGGGAGGTGTTCCATGAAGCGGAGCGTTTTCGCGACGGTCCTCGCCGCCGGCCTCGCCTTCATCACGCTCGCCATGCCGGCGCTGGCCCAGGCGCCGGCGCCGGTGCCGCAGCCCAAGGGCGTGAAGTCCAGCAACCTCATCACCTCCCTCGGCGGTTTCCGGGAGGTCGTCAGCATCCCGGTCGTGCTCACCGGCCAGACGCTGGAGATCGAGCCGGGCGGGCAGACCGGGCGGCAGCGCCACACCGTGCCGACGTTCGTCTACGTCCTGGAAGGCACGCTCGTCACGAACAGTGAGGGCGGCCGCGTCGGCGTGGGGGGCGTGCAGTATCACGCCGCCGGGCAGTCCTACTCGGATCCGGCCGGCGTCTGGCACAACCACTCCAACCCCGGGCCGACGCCCGTGAAGTACCTGCTCCTGTTCCTCAGCACGCCGGGCGGCGAGATCACGCAGAAGGCGGCCGCCGACGACTGAGCGGCGCCTCGTAGGCTGGGGCGGCGGCGCGGTGATGGCCGCCGCCCTCGTCTTCTCCGCGGGGCCCGCGCGCGAGGCCTCGATGCCCGCGGGACTGGAGGTCGTCGCGACCGGCGTGCCACGCCCGCTGCAGCTCGCCCTCGACCGGCGCACGCTCGTCGTGCTCGGTCCCGGCGCCCGCGGCGACTCCGCGGGGGAGATCTATCGCGTCGACCTCGACGGCGCGCTGCCCGTCGACGTCACCCACCGGCCGCGCGTGCGGGTGCCCTTTCTCGATCGCCGCCTGGCCACGCTGGGCAGCCTCGCCCTCGAGCCACGCACGCGCGACCTCTTCGTCGGCGAGGAGAACGGCAGCCGCGTCTACCGGCTGGATAGCGACGAGCGGCTGACGCTCTACGTCGATGGTCTGCGCCGGCTGGCCGGCGGCAGCGCGATCGTGTTCGACGGCGCCGGCCGCCTCGTGCTCGTGGATCACGTCGACCCCAACATCTCGCCGGAGCAGGACCGCCCGCCCAGCGGGCTCGAGCAATTCCGCGACGAGGATTACCGGGGGCCGCTCGTGTTCCGGATCGCGCTCGACCCGACCCTGGCGTTGCCGCGCCGGCTCGACCGGACCCCGCCGCTCTTCCCGCGCGCGTGGGGCGGCCGCGCCGGCGGCGCCATGCTCCCGCGCCTGGTGAGCGTGGCGCCCGTCGGGGACGGGCTGATCGTGCTCAGCTCCGGTGGCACGCTCTATCGCCTCGTCAACGACGCCCTCACGCCGCTGGCGACGCTGCCGCGGGGACAATACCTGAGAGCCAACCTGGTCGGCGCGCCCGACGGCAGCGTGCTCATGAACGGCGGCTTCGGCGTGCCGATGCTGTTCCGGATCTCGCCCGATGGCGCGGTGACCACGCTGGCCGGACCGCTGGGCGACCCGCAGGGCATCGTGCTGGGCGGCGACGGGTATCTCTACGTCTCGGAGTCCTCGCTGCACCGCATCGTCCGCCTCCGGGTGGAGGGCGGCTAAGAGCCTGTTTGGCTGTGCCGGGGACGCTCCGAACGTTGGGTTTGGGGGTAGAGGCGCGCCACGGCTTTGCCGGGGTGCGCCGAACGTGTGGGGGGTTTGGGGGGCCATTTCGGGGCCCCCCATGTTCCTAAGCGCCCCCCATTTTCCTAAGCCCCTTCGACCATCGCGGCCGTCAGCCCGCGGACGTAGCCGCGCGCGAAGGCGGCGCACAGGATGACCACCGGGATGGCGGCGAGGTTCACGCCCGCCACCGCGACGAGCTCTTCGAGGCTCACGTCCATCACGCCGAGGCCGGCGGCGACGGTCTGCCGGTCGCGATCGAGCAGGAAGATCGACGCCAGCATGAAGTCCTGGCCGACGGTGCCCAGCGTGAAGAGGCCGGCCGCCACCAGGACGTTGCGGCTCAACGGCAGCATGATGCGCACGAACGCGGTGAGCCGCGAGGCGCCTTCCACGAGCGCGGACTCCTCGATCTCGCGGGGCAGGTGGCGATAGTAGGCCGACAGCACCCAGACGCAGAACGGCAGCGCCATCGCCGAGTAGATCAGCACCAGCGCGCTCGGCGTGTCGTCGAGCCCGAGCCGGAGCACGACCTGGTAGATCGGGATGAAGAGGATCGTGTTCGGCACGACGTAGGTCGCGAAGAGCAGCCGGCGCCACCAGCGCCAGCCGGGCGGTTGCAGGCGCCCGAGCGCATACGCCGCGAGCACGGCGCACGCGAGTGTCACGGCGAGGGTGCCGGCCAGCACGAGCGCGGAGTTCGCGACCCAGAGCAGGAAGGGCACGCGCGGCAGGACGACGAAGCCGCGCGCGCGCGCCTCGCCTTCCTCGAAGAGCTCCGTGTAGTTCTCGAATGTCGGTGCGGCGATCCACAGCGGGTTGCCGAAGACGTCCTCCTGCGGCGTCTTCAGCGACTGGACGGTGATGAAGTAGATCGGAAACAGGCTGTAGAGCGTGACCAGCGCCAGCAGCAGCCGGTGACGCCAGCGCGCCCGCCGGGGTCTCACGCCGTCCGCTCTTCCCGCGGATCGAACCAGCGGAAGAGCCCGACCAGGGCCGCCGCCAGCAGCGGTACCAGCGAGAGCGACCACGCCGCCGCCTCGCCGATCGCGCCGTTGCGGATGCCGAGCCAGTAGGCGTAGGTGCCGATCACCGGGAAGATGACGCGCCCGCCGGTCAGCATCCAGACGTTGGCCAGGTCCGCGAAGGCGGTGGTGAACGACAGGAACACCGCCAGCGCCAGGAACGGCCGCAGCAGCGGCAGCGTCACGTGGCGCAGCCGCTGCCAGGCGGTGCGTGTCTCCAGCGCCGCGTATTCGAAGAGCTCGGCAGGAATGGCGTTGAGCCCCGCCAGCAGGAACACGGCGGTGAACGAGCCGCCGCGCCACACGTTGAACAGGGCGACGCTCAGGAACGCCCAGGCGCCGCCGCCCAGCATCCCGTCAACCGCGTATTTGATGTTGCCCGCCAGCACGCTGTAGGAGGTGATCAGCGGCGGGTTCAGCATCCAGTACCACGCCACCACGGTCACGCCGCCTGGATACGCCCAGGGCAGAAAGACCGCGAGGAACACGAGCGGCCGGAGCCGCGAGGGTCGCAGCAGCAGCAGCGCCATGGCCAAGCCGAGGGCGAGCTTCGCCGCCGTGGTGACCGCGAAGTAGACCGCGGTGGCGGCCACGGCGCGCCAGAAGAACGGCTCGGCGAGCATCGCGCGGTAGTTCGCGAGCCCGACGAAGCGGGGCCCGCGGACGTTGAGGGGCGAGAGGTCCGTGAGGCTGATCCAGGCTTCCCAGCCCACGGGGTAGGCGAGCACACCGAGCAGGAGGATCGTCGCCGGCGCGAGGAGGAGGTACGCGGTCACCACCTCGCGCCGGCGACGTCCTCCGACGCTCAGATCGCCTTCTCGGTGGTCATGTCGAAGAAGTGCAGCCGGTCCGGGTTCAGGCCGAGCCGGATGCCCTCGTGCACTTTCACTCGCACGGTCGGCTCGACGCGCGCCACGAGACTGTTGGAGCCGGACTTGACGTCGAGCAGGATCTCCGAGCCGAGCGGCTCCACGACGTCGACGACCGTGTCGAACGTGTACCCGGCCGGGTCGGCGCCGGTGGCGATGTGCAGGTCCTCGGGCCGGATGCCGAGGGTCACGCGCTGGCCCTTGTGCGCCTTGAGGTTGCCCGCGCGTGCCGGCGGCACCAGAACGCGGAAGCCGCTCGACTCGGCGGTCAGCGCGCCATTCGCCTCCGTGATCGTCACCTCGGCGAAGTTCATCGCCGGCGAGCCGATGAAGCCGGCCACGAAGCGGTTGGTGGGCTTGCCGTACAGCTCGAGCGGCTCGCCCACCTGCTGGATCCAGCCGTCCTTCATCACCACGACGCGGTCGCCGAGCGTCATGGCCTCGACCTGGTCGTGGGTGACGTAGATGGCCGTGGTCTCCAGCCGGTCGTGCAGCCGCTTGAGCTCGACGCGCATCTGCACGCGCAGCTTGGCGTCGAGGTTCGACAGCGGCTCGTCGAAGAGGAACACCTGCGGGTGGCGCACGATGGCGCGCCCGACGGCGACGCGCTGCCGCTGGCCGCCCGAGAGCTGGCGCGGCTTGCGCTTGAGGAGGTCCTGGATGCCGAGGATCTCGGCGGCGTCCTTCACGCGCTTCTGGATCTCGGGCTTGGGGAACTTCCGCATCTTCAGCCCGAACGCCATGTTGTCGTACACGGTCATGTGCGGGTAGAGCGCGTAGTTCTGGAACACCATCGCGATGTCGCGGTCCTTCGGCGGCAGGTCGTTGACCACGCGGTCGCCGATGGCGATCTCGCCGGCGGTGATCTCCTCCAGCCCCGCCACCATGCGCAGGGTGGTGGACTTGCCGCAGCCGGACGGGCCGACGAGGACGATGAACTCCTTGTCGCGGATGTGGAGGTTCACGTCCTTGACGGCGTGCACCTCGTCGTACTTCTTGTTGAGGTCTTTCAGCAGCACCTGAGCCATGCGATGTCTCCCCTCAATGGTTTCCCCGGAGTCGGGTGCTCCGGGCTCTTCGGGCTCACCCCTTGACCGACCCGGTGAGTCCCGTGACGTAGTACTCGACGAAGAAGGAGTAGACGAGCGCGACCGGAATGCTGCCCAGCAGCGCGCCCGCCATCAGCTGTCCCCAGAAGTAGATGTCGCCGCGGATCATCTCCGACACGACACCGACCGGCACCGTCTTGCGCTCGGGCGACGACAGGAACACCAGCGCGTAGATGAACTCGTTCCACGACAGCGTGAATGCGAAGATGCCCGCCGACAGGATCCCGGGCACGGCGATGGGGAAGATGATCCGCACCATCGCCCCGAAGCGCGTGGCCCCGTCGATGCGCGCGCACTCCTCGAGCTCCTTCGGGATCGTCTTGAAGTAGCCCATGAGCAGCCACGTGCAGAACGGGATGAGGAACGTGGGGTAGGCGAGGATCAGGGCCCACGGCGTATTGCCCAGCTGGAAGTTGCGGATGATATCCGCGAGGGGGATGAAGAGCAGCGTCGGCGGCACCAGGTACGTGACGAAGATGGAGGTGCCGAGCGCGCCCGCCATCGGAAACTTCAGCCGCGCCAGCGCGTAGCCGGCGAGCAGCCCGCAGAAGAGCGAGATGCCGGTGGACACAACGGCGATGAAGAACGTGTTCCAGAGCCAGTGCGGGAACGTCGTCTTCTCGAACAGGTCGCGGAAGTGCTCCAGCGTGGGG
>QHSB01000471.1 GCA_003220335.1 Candidatus Rokuibacteriota bacterium | reverse complement strand
GCCGGCGGAGCCGGCGATGACGCCCGACCCACCCTGCACGCCACTGAGGCTCCAATGGATCTCTTTGATGCCCGACCCGCCCGCATTGTCGGTTGCGGCCAGCGCGACGGTGACGTTGCTTTTGTTCCAGCCGGAGGCGTTGGGCGCTGGCGACGGCGTCGCCGTGGTCGTGGGCGGGGTGGTGTCGGCGGCGGCGAGGCTGCGGATCGGGAAGACCCCGGAATCAGACGTCGCGCTCAGCGCAGGGTCGATCACGATTTCCGCCGTGAACGTGTGGAGCAGATCGGCGACTTCGTTGGGCGGGGGCAGCGGTAAGCCGTCACCGATAGCCCCGGGTGCGAACGCATTCGGCGCGTCCGTGAGGGCGGCGATCTCAGCCGAGATATGGAAACGCACCGTGCGCGGCGTCGCGCTGGCGGCGACGAGCGCGGTCAACGCATCCGAGATGTTGAAGCTGTGAGTGCTTGAATTCGAGATCTTCGGGGGAGGCGGCGAGCCGGGCACAAAGCCGCCGGCAAACGTCCCCAGCTGGTTCGCCGTGAACTGGCGCTCGAACGTCAGAGGGTTCCGGCAGTCCGGAAGCGTCCCGCCCTCGGTCGTGACGAGCTCTTCCTCACAGAGCTGCGCCACCGCGACCGTCGACGCGGTGGCGAGTACCGTGCCCAAGCTCGGCTCGTTGGACGCCACCGACCCCGCAAACCTGAACGTGAGACTGACGGGAAACGTTGTTCCCGCGGGAGCGGCCGGAACGCTCACGCTAATGACGTCGAACATGCGAGCGCTGCCGTGGGCGCCAAGCGGGACGATGATCCCCTCATCGCCCCGTGTGTTGAACAGCCGGCCGTCGCTCGACCGAGCGAGGGCTCGCAGCGTACCGGTTGGCAAATTCGCGATGGCCGAAGCCGCCGAGGCGCCCAACAGGCATGGGTAGCTCGTGCACCCCGTGAAGGCGCACGGGACATTCGCTGGACAAAAGCCGCGACTCGACTCGGCGGACGCAAGCGTGGCCCCCGCGTCCAAGGTGTCACTCAGGAATGCGCCACCGCCGACGTAGAATGGTGCGCCCTCGAGGGCTTCAGCGACGACGCCCGAGGTCGGGCCGAACTGGGCGGCTGCCGGACTCGGCGAGCCGAGCGCGAGCAGCATCGCGAGAACGGCGAGCCAGGACGATCTCCCTCGGTTCAGCATAGCGGCTCCCCTCGTTATGGTCGGAGATAGAGACTCAGATCTTTCGTCGTGCTGTACATCTTGTTCTTCGCGGCAGCGAGACAGGTCTGCCGGTCGATGTCCGCGAGCTCGGCGCAGACGGTGAGCGCCCTGTCTTCGTGATATCTCGCCATCCGCTCGATCGCTCCCTCGATGCAGACGACGCGGTCTTCGCGCGTGCCGTGCAGGCAGACGGCGCCGAGGCTGGTCCTGCCCACGGCAATCAGCCCCATGTGCGCGTTGCCCAGCCCGTGGAAGCACCCATGCCTGAGGCTTCCGCCGAGCCGCTCACAGGCGTGGACGAGGTCGGCCGTCGTTCCCCGCGCGCGATAGTGGCGCTGAACGACATAGCCCATCTTGTGGCGGGCACATGCCGTCGGGTACTCGAACGTGTCGCACGGATACAGCAGGCTTCGGCTCTTGGCGTCCTCGGGGTCGCGCTCGGTGACGTACTCCATGTACGCACCGGTCGCGCAGTAATAGGCGAGCGGAGGCTCGACGAAGAACTTGCAGGCGTCGAGCGCCGGCTGGACATCGTAGTCGGCGAGCCACATCAGCGCGTGGCCCACGCCGTGTGCGCAGTCGCCCGGCGAGTACCGCGCGATCATCTCCGGATCGTGTCGGCACAGATCGTTGATCCTGGGCTTGAGCGACGAGGGCAAACCCGCGCGCGGTGGCCCGATTGCGCCTCGCGCATCCTGGCGTAAGGCCTCCATGAGGACGCCGTGCATACACCCCGCGTTGCAGCGATTCGCGCAGACCTGCAGACTTCGCGCGAGGTCCCGGAGTCGGCCGTAGACGACCTTGCCGAGGTCGTGCGCCTCCTCGTGGCAATGGGGCCAGAGCTGCTCGACACCGTCGAGGACGCCGTTCGCGCCGATCACATCGATGGACCGCTCGAACAGCGCCCGCTTGGGTCCCAGCGCTCGCAGGTTCGCGACAAAGTCCAGCCGCGCCCCGACCACGGTCCGCGGATCGACGAACAGCGCGCCGGCCGGGCCGTCGTGGCCGGGTAGCTCGCGTCGCAGCTTGTCCACGATGCGCGAGCGATCCTGGTGACCGGTGTGGGACTCGATGAAATTGCCATCGCCCGTTGGAGAGCCGCCACGTGTCTCGGCCGATGCCGGCAGCGACTCACCCCAGAACGCGACGAGAAACACCACTACGGCCGCGAGGCTGAACATCGAGCATGGTCCTGGGCGCGGTGACATAGGCGTTGCCTAGTCGTTGTCGCGGTCTCGCCGCGCCAGGTCCGCGATCGCGTCGCCGATCGCCGCCAGTCCGTACACGCGCTGCTTCTCTCCGGTGCGGACGAGCTCCACGATGGCGCTCTCTTCGCCGGCTTCATCACGCAGGAGGCGGACGACGAACGTCGTGTACCGGCTGTCGCTCGTGGACGCACCCACCGTCGTCATCGCGGGCCGTTATACCTCCGCGGCGTTTGGACCCCGTTAGTTGTCCGTTAGCCTGGGGGAGGCGCTCGCTCACACCGCTGTTGGCGTGATGCGGCGTCATGCTATGGTCGATGGCCCTATGGCGGATCGGGTGGCGCTGCACGTGTCGCTTCTCGGCGGCTTCGAGGCCCGTGGCGGCCGAGGAGAGCTGCTGCACATCACGACGCGGAAGGCGCAGGGGCTGCTCGCGTACCTGGCGGTCCGTCCCGGATCGGCGCAGCCGCGCGACAAGCTCGCGTCGCTTCTCTGGGGCGAATCGGCCCCGGCCGATGCGCGCAACAACTTCCGCCAGACCCTGTTCGCCTTGCGTCAGACGCTGGGCCCGGCGTCACGCGCTCTGAACGTCACGGTCGATAGCATCGTCCTCGACGGCACCCTCGTCGACGTGGACGTGCGGCGGCTCGAATGGCTGGTGGCGCGGGGCCACCCGCCCGCTCTCGTCGAGGCGACGGACGTCTACCGCGGCGACTTCCTCGAAGGCCTGCAGGTGGATGAGGCGGCGTTCGAGGAGTGGCTCCTGAGCGAGCGCGAGCGTCTGCGCGAGCTCGCACTGGCGGCACACGCGCGGCTCTTCCGGCACCAGCGCGCTCGCGACCCGGAGACGGCGATCCGGACCGGTCTGCGTTTGCTCACGCTCGATCCCCTTCAGGAGCCCATGCACCGCGCCCTCATGCAACTGTACGTCGACGCCGGCCGCCGGCCGGGCGCGCTCCGTCAGTATCAACTCTGCGTCGACGTCCTCCGCCGTGAGCTCGACGTCGAGCCGGAGTCGGCGACCAAGGCGCTGTACCAGACCATCCTCCGTGCCGCGCCGCCTCCGACGCCGACGAGGACCAGCACCCGGGCGCCACGTCACGATGCGGTGACGACAGCGGGCCCGAGGCTCGTCGGACGGACGAGCGAGCTCGCTCATCTTCGCGAGGCGCTCACCGACCTTTCTCTGCACCGGGGCTCGTCGGTCTTGATCCTCGGAGAGACAGGAATTGGCAAGAGCCGTCTCATGACGGAGCTGTTCGGATCGGCGGCGGTCGCAACGCGAACGCTCGTCGGTCATTCCCACGAGAGCGAACGATTGCTCGCTTTCGGACCGTGGCTCGAAGCCTTTCGCCACGGCGGCGTGTCGCGCGATGCCGAAGCGCTGCCACGTCTGGCCTCGACGTCGCGAACAGCGCTGGCGCGCCTGTTTCCGGAGCTCGGGCAGACGATCTCGAGTGGCGCTTCGCCGATCGACGCGCGAATCCTGTTCGAGGCCGTCGACCAGCTGATCGCGACGCTGGCTGCCGAGAGGCCGCTGGCGATCGCGCTCGAGGACCTCCACTGGGCCGACGAGCTCAGCGGCCAATTGTTCGCATTTGTCGCCCGGCGGAGCCGGTCGCGTCCGGTGCTGCTCATCGGCACGACGCGCGCGGAGGACTGGTCGGAGTCAGCCGCGCGGCCGGCGTTCGACGAGCTCGAGCGTGACGGGCTCCTGTCTCGTATGCCGCTCGCGCCGCTGTCCGAGAGCGAGACGGTCGAGCTGATGCGATCGATGGCCAGGACGGGCACGGCAGCCGACGTCGAGCGTCGTGGCGCCGCGCGCATCTGGGCGCTGAGTCGCGGCAATCCGCTCGTTGTCGTCGAGGCCATGCACGCGTTGACCGATGGCACGACGTTCGACCCGGATCGATTGCGGTCGGTGCCCGAGCGCATTCGTACGCTGATCGCGAGCCGGCTCGAGCGGCTGAGCTCGCGCGCGCTCGAGCTCGTGCACGTCGCCGCCGTGATCGGCCGGCAATTCGACTTCTCGGTGCTCCAGCGCGCCAGCCGGCTCGATGCCGGCGACGCTGCGGCAGGCCTCGAGGAGCTCGTCCGTCGACATGTCATCCACGGCGTCGGTGACCGTTTCGATTTCACACACGACCGTATCCGCGAGGTCGCGTACGACGTGCTGCTGCCACCCCGGCGCGTGATCCTTCACGGCAACGCGGCGGCCGCGCTCCAGGACGTCGGCGTCGATGACGGCGATCACGCGATGCTCGCGCACCACTTCCGTGGCGCCGAGATGTGGGAGCAGGCCTGGCAGCATTTCCGCAGTGCCGGCGCGCGGGCGTTGACACGCGCGGCATACGCGGAAGCGGCTGGACGCTTCACCGAGGCGTTGGCGGCGCTCGAGCGGGTCGCGACGACACCGGCGATGCTGGCGCAAGGCATCGATATTCGCCTCGACCTCCGCACGGCGCTCATTCCGGTCGGCGACGTGGCGCGAGTGCGGGACGTTCTTCGGCAGGCCGCCGACGCCGCGGCCCGACTCGGCGACGCCTCCCGGCGCGCGGTCGTGTCCGTCTATCTCGTTCACTACGGATGGCTCGTCGGCGATTATGCCGCGGCGCTCGCGGAGGCCGACACCGCCGCCCGCCTGGCGGACGAAGCCGGCGACCGCGGCGCGGCGATGCTCGTGGACCTGTATTGCGGACAGATTCATTGCACGCTCGGGAACTGGACGCTCGCGATCGACCATCTCCGCCGGGCCATCAGCGGGCCACTGCCGTGCTCCGAGGCTTCGACCGTCGGCCGGCCAACGATCGCAGCCCAGCTGTGGCTCGTCATCGCCCTCACGGAAGTCGGGCAGTTCGACGAAGCGTTCGCGCGCGCCGACGCGGTGCTGCGGGAGGCAGAGACCGCCGGGCACGCATTCCACCAGGCGCATGCGCATTTGGCGTGCGGGCTCGTGAAGCTTCGAGCAGGACGGGTCGTCGACGCCATCGCGTCGCTCGAGCGCGGACACATGATCGTCGAGGCCGGTGGCTTCGATCGGTCGATGGTTGCGCTCACCACCCGGGCATTGCTGGCGTCCGCGTACGCGCTTGCCGACCGGGCCGAGGACGCCGTACGCCTCGCCGGTACCGTCGATGCCGCCGGCACCTTCCCAGGCCCGCGCTCCTACATCACCGTGTTGTTCGCCGAGGCGTTGCTGCTCGCTGGACGCGTCGACGCGGCGCGCGAACTCGCCGAGCAAGCACTCGCGTGGGCCGACGGCCACGGCGAGCGGGGCGCGGCGGCCTGGGCCCTGCGAATCGTTGCCGAAGCCGCCGGGCGGCATGAGTCGCCAGATCTCGTCGAGGCTCGGGCAACGTTTCGCACTGCCCTCGCGCGCGCTGCGGACCTCAAGGTGCCGCCGTTGATCGCGCACTGCCACCTCGGCCTCGGCGCGATCTATGCGCGGGCGTCGATGGGCGCCGACGCGCGCGCGGAGCTGACGCAGGCGGCGGCCGCGTTCCGGGCACTCGGCCTGACGTCGGCGATACGACTCGAGGTGATCGCCGTACTTGCGATGCCCGGCCGTGTGCTGGGCGCACGCCAGCAGCAGGCGGTCCCGGTCGGCGGCCCGCGTCTTCAGATGGTCCTCGAGCAGGCAGAGTCCCAGCTCCTGGTTGTGCGGATCGTTGCCGACCTTGCAGGCCGCCATGGCCAGCGTCTCGATCAGGGGCGCGCGGTCGGCGCCCGACTTCAGATAGGTCGCTGTGAGCGCGACCGACTCCTCCGGGCGCAGGGCGAGCAGCGCCTCCTCGAGCCGCGTGAGGAGCTGGCCGGCGCCGAGCTTCTCCGCGCCCGGCGGCGGCGCGATGGTGCGCGGGCCGTTGTCGGGGGTGTTGGCCTGGTGCTCGGCGGCGCGGTTGATGAAGGAGGCGGCGACGAAGAGCAGCTTGAGCCGGTGCGGGTGCTCGAACGTGTCGTAGAACCAGCCGAGCGTGTTGCAGTACTCGTAGCCGTGCTGCGACATGGAGAAGTTGTTGGGCGCGCCGGTCTCGAGGATCACCTGCGCGGCGGCGACCTGGATCGCGTCCAGGATGCGCCGCGGACTGCGGCCCGCCTTCAGTAGCACGACCACCGCCTCGGTCACCGAGGGCTCGCGCTGGCGCGTGATCGTCTCGACGAGCATCGCCTCTTCGGCCGGCGTGAGCGGCGCCTCCTGGCGCAGCAGCGCCGAGTCGCGGCCGTCGAGGAGATTCTGGACGACGTTGCAGCCCATCTCGTAGGTGGAGTACCAGCGCGGTCCCACCGCGAGATCGGGCACCCCCGCGTAGAGCACGTGGTGGGCCGCGTCCCAGCCGAGCGCCTCACCCAGCTCGATGGTGGCGCGCGCGCGGAACGACTTGTGGCCCGTCGTGTAGGAGCGGTTGTGCAGCATCCGGTCCTGCACGTCGATCAGCCCGGCGAAAGCGAGGTGCGCGAGCACCTGCCGGCGATTCGGCGCGTCCTCCATCAAGCCGAGGAACACACGATAGGCCGGCAGCACGTCGCCGCGCTGCACGAGCGTCAGCCAGTGGTTGAGGCGCTCGCCGATCGGGCCGTCGAGGCGTACCGGCTCCTGATCGGGCCAGTGCGCCTCGGGCTTCGGCGGCGTCTGGTCCACCTTGATCTCGTACAGGCGCGTGTAGTGGCCCGGCGCCTTGCCCAGGAGCTGGTTCCACGGATCGAGCCCGGTCGGCATGTACCAGACCGACTGCGCGAGCGGCAGATAGCGGAGCTGGGACGGCAGCAGCGACATGAGCGGCAACGCCACGCGCTCGCTGAGCAGGCAGTGGTCGTTGTTCACGAACTTCACCATGCCGTCGTCGAGCCGCTGGTGATACGGCACGTGCGTGTACGGCGCGTGGATCCGCACCGTCTGCGCCACGATCTCGGTGACCGGGCGCTTGTCCTTCATGAGATCGTACAGCGCCGCACTGGCGCCGACCTGATCGCGCGCCAGGATCCGCTCTTCGAGCCGGGCGTAGTCGGTGGCGGTCGCCATGGCCGGGAGTATACCGCCTCAGCCGCGCAGTCGCGGGTCGAGGCCGTCGCGGATCGCGTCGCCCACGAAGTTGAGGCCGACCACGGTCACGAAGAGGGCGGCGCCCGGCCCGAACACGATCCACGGCGCCTGCTGGAGATAGCCGCGGCCGGCGTTGATCATGCTGCCCCATGACGCAGCCGGCGGCTGGATGCCGAGCCCGAGGAAGGACAGCGAGGCCTCCGCGAGGATCGCGAAGGCCACGCTGAGCGAGGCCTGCACGACGATCGGCGTGGCCGCGTTGGGCAGCACGTGCCGGCGGGCGATCCACCAGCCGGAGGCGCCGAGCGCGCGCGCGGCCTCGACGTAGTCGCGCGTCTTGACGCTGAGGACCTGACCGCGCATGAGCCGGGCGAAGGCCGGCGTGTAGACGACGCCGAGTGCCAGGAGCACGCCCGTCAGACCGGCGCCGAGCACGGCGCCGAGCGCCAGCGCCAGCACCAGCGGTGGCAATGAGAGCACGGCGTCCATCAGCCGCATGACGACGCCGTCGGCGCGGCCGCCCGCGTAGCCCGCGAGCATGCCGAGCACGCCGCCGGCGGCGGCGGCGATGGCGACGGAAACGAAGCCCGCCACCAGCGAGACGCGCGTGCCCCAGATCACGCGGCTCAGCACGTCGCGCCCGACGTTATCGGTGCCCAGCCAGTGCACGCGACCGGGGCGCGCCAGCACGTTGCCGAG